>MHQO01000084.1 GCA_001820675.1 Candidatus Sungbacteria bacterium RIFCSPLOWO2_01_FULL_47_10 | reverse complement strand
ATGCTCGCGTCGAAAGAAGTCAGAGCGCTGATTATCGCTCTTGGGGCCGCAATCGGAGATGAGTTTGATGAAAAACGTCTGCGGTATCATCGCGTTATCATCGCGACGGACGCCGATGTCGATGGCGCGCATATCAGGACGCTGCTTCTCACTCTTTTTTACCGGTATTTCCAGCCGCTTATTGCGAAAGGATATATTTATATTGCAACGCCGCCTTTATACCGGGTTCAATCGGGAAAAAATGTCCGCTATGCTTATTCCGACGACGAGAAAAACAAGATTTCAGCGGAATTCAAGAAATTAAAAATCGAAGTCAAAAAGAAAAAAGCGGCCGTAAAAGGGGAAAAAGTTCCGGAAGAGGAACCGGAGAGCGCCGGGGAAGGAGAGATGAAGGGCGTTGAAATTCAGCGGTATAAAGGCCTTGGCGAAATGAATCCTTCCCAGTTGTGGGAGACTACGATGGATCCTTCGGCGCGAATCCTTAAACAGGTTACGATTGCGGACGCGGCAGAGGCGGACAGGATTTTTGATATCTTGATGGGAGACGAGGTTCTGCCGAGAAAGAAATTCATACAGACTCATGCAAAAACGGTAAGGAACTTAGACGTATAAAGATGCCGCAGGATGTTTAAAAAAATCAAGCTCTTGCGAGCTTGGCTACTTTTTTCTGCACCGGCAGGTGTGGCTCTTGATGTAATGAAGAACTGTTGACCGTTTTTCCAAACTTGGAAAATGAATGCCTTGATTCCACAGCTCGACCATGCGCATGCTTACCGACACGCTGTCAGCAAGAATCCTATAGTGTTCGCTCGAACAAGCAAGAAAATCACGGACTGTTTTATGAAAAGAGCTGTCATCAATGAACATAGCCGACTCTTTTTTTGGGTCGTTGAGCCCTTGCAATTTAATGTGTAGTGGATTATAATTAAAAAATCAAGGCCCCAGGGCCTTTTAAAAGTGGTGTTTAACCTACGAATTACGAATTTTTTCGAATTACGAACGGCGTATTCGTAATTTGGCACAATTCACAATCTGCAGGGAACCATGATTACGAAAGCAATAACTTTCCTCCAGGAGGTAAACATCGAGATGAAGAAAGTAACCTGGCCGACTCGGGATCAGGCAGTTAACTATACTGTCGCGGTTGTCGGCATCTCGGCTGGCGTTGCCGTTTTTTTGGGCGGTCTTGATTATATATTTCAAATGATTTTGCAAGTGTTTGTATATTAAACGGTAATAACGTTTCATCTGCGAATTTTTTCGTGAATGATCTCGAACATTCGTTTTTCGAGATGGTTCGGGAAGTCATTCGTGTTTGATGCGTGAGTCCACTCGTTATGCCAAGACAACCACACGAGTTCGATAGTTATGAAGACATACTGCACGAAGAAGGTCTCCCGGGTCCGGAGGAAATTTCCGATGAAGTGCGGCGCACGAAAGAAGTGAAAGGCCCACACCGGGGCAAGTATTTGGCGGTCGAGGATATTCCGGACTGGTTTTCTGACACCGCCGAAAAGAAGGACGAAGGGGAATGGCAAGAGATTGTCGGCGATTTTAAAAAACTTGTCGTCTCCGATCAGCAGGAGATTCTTTCGGTCATGCAGGAGAAAATGAAAGCAAACGAATTTAAAACAAAAGGGCAGATGGTGAAACACATCAGACGCCTTGTGGGTGATGCGCGGGAGAAATACATTATTGCCGAAAGTGGGACAGGGAGTATTCCGGGACGCATTGGCGACAAAATAATTGCAGACGCCGAGAGGCAGAGAAGGGGGAGATTGAAAAAATAGTTTCTATAATTTCGACATATATGCCAAAACAAACAGGGGAATTTGGGAGGAACTGGTATGCGGTGCATACGTATTCCGGATACGAAGATGCGGTTTCGCGGAATTTAAAACAGCGCATCGAATCAACGGGAATGGAAGAAAAAATTTTTACCGTACTGGTTCCCACAGAAAAAAAGATCAAAATAAAACACGGCAAACGAAAAGTGGTCGAGGAAAAAATTTACCCCGGCTATGTTTTGGTCGAGATGGTTGTGACGGACGATTCATGGTATGTGGTGCGAAACACCCCCCGCGTAACGGGGTTCGTGGGTTCGGGTACCACTCCGACTCCGTTGTCGCAGGAGGAGATGGATGTTTTGCAGAAACGCATGGGGGTTGAGGAGCCGAAATTCAAAATTGAAGTAGGCGTGGGGGATCCGATCAAGATCACCGACGGGCCATTCAAGGATTTCGACGGAAAAGTTTCGAGTATTGACGAGGAGAGAGGAAAGGTTAAAGTATTGGTGAATATGTTCGGGAGGAACACGCCCGTGGAATTGGATTCACTGCAGATTAAGAAATTATGAAATGAGAAGGTGGAGTGTGGGTTGTGGAATGTGGTAACACAAGCTACACACTACATTCTACATACCGCGTTCTAAACAATGGCTAAGCCAATCAAAACAATCGTAAAACTTCAGCTTCCGGCAGGGTCCGCAACGCCCGCCCCTCCGGTGGGCACCGCCCTTGGTCCTCACGGCTTAAATTTGGGCGATTTTGTGAATAAATACAATCAGGCAACGCAGAGTATGAAGGGCGATATTGTCCCTGCTGAAATTACGATCTATGAAGATCGCACGTTTGACTTTAAATTGAAAACGCCGCCCGCATCGGATTTGTTGAGGAAGGCCGCAGGGATCGAAAAGGGGTCCGGCACCCCGAATAAGAATAAAGTCGGGAAGGTTACGAAAGACGATATTCGAAAGATTGCCGAGAAAAAAATGATTGATTTGAACGCCGAATCCGTTGAGGCCGCAGAGAAAATCATCGCGGGTACTGCCCGGTCAATGGGGGTAGACGTCAAATGACGTTGCCCCGAACGCGCATTTCTTGACAGCCCATATTGCAAATGATAAATATATGATACATATTCGCTGGCAGGAGGAATACGATGAAAGAAAGTAGCGATATACTTGAATCGCTTCGGGTGGATCAGGAAAAGCTTAAGAAGGAATTGGCGGAATTGCGGGCCTTCCATCAAGATGCATGGAACAAGTACGGCAGTGAATTATGCGCAGGAGAAATGCGGGAAAAAGAAAAAGAACTTGAGCGCCGGATTCTATTGCTCGTTCAGATGGCTCATTGGGTCGAGGGGAGCAGGGTTGATGAGACGCTTCTTTGTGTCGTTCTTTCAAAAATCAAAAGGGTAATTGACGATAAAGAGTCACTTCTCGTTTATATTCGGGAATCTTTGGAGGCGGATAAAACAAGAAAAGTCATGTATGAAGAGATTGCGTCTCTTGCCGGAATTGAAGTGAATTCGAAAGACGAACACGCCTCGCCTGTGAACAACGGGTGAGTTTTTTTAATTTGGGAAAGCTGGTACACTGGACACACGCATCAGCTTTTTTATGACAGCACAAAAAAAAGGAAAACTTATCGTCATCGAAGGGACGGACGGATCCGGAAAAAGCGTTCAGACACGACTCCTGGCTGAAAAATTGAAAAAAGAGGGTCGTCGTATAATTGCGGCGTCTTTCCCGCAATATGGCAAGAAATCCACAGGGCTTATCGAAGAATATTTAAACGGAAAATATGGCGCCCCGGGCGCGGTAAGTCCGTACGCGGCTTCGCTTTTTTACGCGCTCGACCGGTTTGATTTTTCATATGAATTAAAGAAATTTCTTGCGGAAGGACTTGATGTCGTTCTCGACCGGTATGTCGATTCAAATGCGGGGCACCAGGGGGGCAAAATCACAAATCTCAAAGAGCGTGAAAAATTTCTATCATGGCTGTACGACCTCGAGTATCGGATCCTCGGAATTCCAAGACCCGATGTTGTATTATTTCTTCATGTTTCCGCCGAAATAGGCCAAAAACTCGTTGCAAAAAAGCAACAGCGATTATATCTTGAGAGAGGAAAAACACATGACGTGCATGAGGGCGATATTGGCCACCTGAAGGCCGCCGAAGAATCATATCTTTTTTTGGTGAAAAAATATCCGAAGGAGCACCACATGATCGAATGCGTCCGCAACGGCAATCTCGCAGCACCAGACGAAATTGCCGCAATGGTGTGGAGTCTCGTAAAGAAATATGTCTGAAACCATCGAGAGCAAAAATGAATCCGAATGAAAAATTATCTTGATGCGCTCAATTTTATAATGAAAAATGGCGCTGATCGGCCGAATCGGACGGGTGTCGACACGCGGTCTGTTTTCGGTTTGCCGCTTCGTTTTAAAATGTCCGATGGCTTTCCCGCAATGACTACGAAGAAACTTGCGTTCAACGCGGTAAAGGCGGAGCTTTTGTGGATGCTTTCCGGGTCATCTGATGTCAAAGAGCTTCAGAAGCTCGGATGCCGCATCTGGGACGCCAATGCCGAGGCCGACTATTGGAAACCGAAGGCGCGTTTTGAGGGGGACCTGGGGAGGGTATATGGCGTTCAGTGGAGGTCGTGGAGAACAACGGACGGCCGCGAACTCGATCAGCTTGCCGAGGCTATACGAAAGATCAAAGAATCGCCGCACGACCGGAGAATAATCGTCACCGCATGGAACCCTGGGGAACTTGACCAGATGGCGCTACCTCCGTGCCACATGATGTATCACTTTTACGTTGCGGGAAATAAGCTTTCGGTCTTGATGTACCAGCGTTCCTGCGATATGTTTCTCGGCGTGCCGTTTAATATCGCGTCTTATTCTCTTCTACTCGCCATGGTTTCGCATATTACCGGCATGGAGGCGGATGAGTGCATTCTTATGCTCGGGGATGCGCATATTTACCATAATCATTTTGACCAGGTGCGGGAGCAGATGTTGCGCGAACCCTACCAACTTCCGAAATTGAAACTGAATCCTTCAGTAAAAAATATCAACGACTTCAAAATGGAAGATATTGAATTGGTTGATTACACATCGCACCCCGCAATAAAAGCTCCGATGGCCGTTTAATCCTTCCGAAGTTAATCCTTCCGAAGTCCGACTTCGGAAGGATTCGGAAAAGGTATGAATATTTCACTTATTGTCGCTCTCGACATCAATCGTCTCATTGGCGTGAAAAACGGCATTCCATGGCATCTGCCCGCGGACCTTTGGCATTTCAAGTCGCTGACCGTCGGCAAGCCGATTATCATGGGAAGTACGACGCATGAAACGATCGGCAAACCGCTTCCGGAGAGGGTGAATATTGTTATAACGCGAAAAAAGGATTATCTGGCCGAAGGATGCGTTATTGTTTCTTCGGTGGAAGGAGCGATTGCGGCTGCGGAGAACGCATTGAAAGAAATGAGCGGCAATGAAATCATGATCATCGGCGGAGGTGAAGTATATCGGCAGTTTTTGCATCGCGCGAACCGCATGTATCTTACGCGTATTGATTATGAATTCCACGGTGACACGTATTTTCCCGAATGGAGTCCCGACGAATGGCAAGAAGTAAGTCGTGAAGAACATGAACCGGATGAGAAGAATTTATATCGGTATGCGTTTGTTGTGCTGGAAAGGAAGGAATAGTTTTTTTGCCCTGTTTTTTTGACAAAATTGTGGTTTAGTGGTACCGGATAATCAGTGTCCTTGACAAATTTTTGCAAGATGCGCCCCGAAGTGCGCTTTGCGCGCTCGGATGCCGGTTTAAAACACACAAAAACGTGTTCCGCCGCAAAAGGAGGTGGTGTCGCGTGGCTATTGCCGCAATAGATTCCAAAAAATGCATAAAGATCGCGCGGCACATTGCCGAATGTGGCGGCGTTCCGCCTGATCGCGAGGATCCGATGCCGTGTTCATTTCCAGATGCGGTGAAACACAACGCTTGGTTCACGATCGTTGGAATCAACCAGCAGACGACTCCGGTTGTCGGGCTCGCACTCAAAGGAACTATCAACGGCGAAAAACGCTATGGTTGGGATTACCTTTTGCAAAAAGCAATCGCGGTGTCAAATGAAAATCCCGGCATGTTTACGGCCGAATGGTTGACCGCTGTTACGGCCGATTCTCTTCGCGCGCTTTATTATGACGTTGAGGAGGGCGATACTCTCAACCAGGCCGAAATCCGCGCAATGCTTCTGAATGACATGGGCGAGTTTCTTAAGCGTAACGCGTGGGAGTCCGTCCATGAGGCGTACCTTGCTTCCGGCGGATATCTTGTCCGGAGCGATGGCAAGGGGATACTTCAGGCGCTTACCGGCGCGAAGGCGTATCAAGACCCCGTTCAGAAAAAAGCGTTTTATTTTCTGGCCATTATGAAAAACGAGGGGCTGTGGCAGTACAAGGATATTTTGAATTTGGGGCCGCCGGTGAACTATCACGAACAGCGGCTACACCTCCGCCTCGGAACCGTGAAAATAATCGACGCGGAATTCGAAAGAAAGATCCGCATGCGTGAAAACATTACCGATCAGGAAGATATCGAAATTCGTTTTGCGGTCAGGCGCGCAATTGAATTTATCGCGCAGTTGCTCGATGCGACTCCGTCCTCACTGCATTATTATTTGTGGAACTACGGCCGAAACGACTGCAGTCGCGACAAACCGCATTGCGAAAGTTGCGGAAAGGGTTGCAAGCTTCCCGAGCGGTATCGCATTCTCGGTATTGATCGCTGTGTTTTTGCTTCGGTTTGTCAAAGCGCGCGTCTTTCAGTAAAGAATATGCCCATTGAACCGCGGCTTGATACGACACCATGGCAGTAGTTTTGCCGTCCGTATTATTTCGGGCGGTTTTTTAGTACAGAAATCCGATCTCTGACAATGAAAACAAATAATGATTGCTTTTTTTTGTTGATTTGATATGTTGATTTTGCGGTCTTTAACAACTGCCCAAACCAAAAAACCCCAACCACGCCGCGGGTGAGACGGGCAAGCCTAAGGCCGCAAGAGCGGCTCGCCTCAAGGAGAAAAAACCATGCCATACGTTCCAAGCGAAAAAACAATTCCACCGGCAGATGACAGAAAAGTGCTCGATCCGGTGATTGAAGCTGTTGCAAAAGATGCAGCTGAAAAAATCGACGATAATTCGCTTTTGACCCCGGTGTATAAGGTCATCTTTTTTACAACAGCCCGGCACCTTGCGAGTTTGTTGGCTGGCGCTGAAGTTGCCAACAGTTCCAGTCCTTCTGCGCACCTTGCCGAAGCAATTTATAAAGTTTCAAAAAAGTACGGCTATTGGGGGGCGCATCAGGGTGAATTGAATTATTCCATCACCCGTTTTATCCAGCGCGTTCCGCAGATCATGGTGAAATCCGGGAAGTGGCAGAAGAAAGACGAACTTCGATATTGGGTATATGCATCTACAGTTTCTGCATTGACCTATGCTGAAAATCATACTGCGGATTTGAATATCGGCGTTGAAGGGGTTTTTGAGGATATCAAAGACGAATATAAGTGGAGAGTAAACCGTGCGTATGAGATGGCGCAAATCAGAAAGAGCGGTGATTGTTACGATACGCCGTGGCTTATGAAACAGGTTGAGGTGGTTGACGAGTCCGGAACGGTTATTGGATACATTGACGTTGCTGTTGAGAGATCCGAAGAAGTGGTGTCTAAGGATGTTCTTGAATGCCAATTAGTCATGCGCCGGAAACCGCAGCCAAGCGTTTCCAAGATTATCGGATAACAACCGATCAGGGGATAATAATGCCGCATTATAATAAAGTGCGGTTTTTTTCTTGCAAATGTAATTAAAATGCATTATTGTTTACACATAAACATCGAAATTATGAACTGTGCTTTGAAACGACATTTTTAGTCGCTCCATAATTCACAATTCATAATTCATCATCCATGAAATCCGTAGTCATCTGCGGTTCGCAAAGATATAAAGAAGATATAAAGACTTTTGCGAATCGTCTGCGAAAACTCGGCGTGCATACGGTATTTGAACCCAATTTCGAGCGCCAGCGAAAAAAAATGCTGAAGAAGGAAGAAAAAGAGCGCCTAAAGGTCAAATCATACCGCGATCGAGTGCCAGCAATGGTGCATGAGCACTTCGACAGGATTCGGAAGGCGGATGTTGCATATTTTTACAATAAAAAAGGATACCTCGGAGTGAACTCGACGCTGGAACTTGGGTTTGCTCACGGAAAAAATATGATCATTTACGCGCTTGAGCCGGAAGAGGCCGAAAAGGGAGGTGAAATTTGCCGCGATATTTTGTTTACCGAAATCATCGAAACGCCGGAGGAGCTGGTGAAACGGCTGGTGTAAACTCGCGAATTTGCACGAACATGGACACGAATTTCACGAAAAATTATTTGTGATATTTGTGCTCAAATTCGTGATCATTCGCGAGACAACTGTTGACTTTGCAAAAACGAAGAGCTACATTTTACACACAAAGCTCTTTTGTGCGGGGAATCTATGTCGAAATCCTGTGACAATAAAAGCGTCGGGATTCTTGTCTGGAAAGACAGCGATCTTTTGATGATCGAGCGGAAAAAATATAATTTCGGTTTCGCAATTCCGGCGGGACATCTCGATGGCCTCGACCCGTTTCTTGCGGCAAAAAAGGAACTTTCGGAAGAAGTCGGCCTCGATGCGGAAGTGTTTCAAGAGCGCCTGGTGAGGCACATGGTAAATCCGTGCAAGCGCGACGGCGGCACATATCACGAATGGACGGTTGTTGAGGCATCGCGATGGGATGGCGGCATACGGCTTTCCGAGGACGAAACAAAAAGTTATGTGTGGGCGAACCGAGATGACATTTTGAATTTTTCAAAACGCCTCGAGAAATTCGCGAAAATACACGGGGTGGAAATGAACGAGGGAAATCTTTTCGAGCTTGTCCGCCTCACAAACGAAGATAAAGATTGGATGAGCTCCCCCGGTCTTGAGCCGCCGATGTATTTTTTGTTCAAAGAGCTCAACCTTCTCTAAATGAATTCGGACCCCGTTACGGGGTTTTCTTTTTTTTGCTGGTATGCTATATCTGAATCAGTTTATTGAAATCTGTATACGGAGGTTTCCGTGACCAGAAAAGAAATTTTGAGTTATCTTGATGCAGAAGATCGAAAAGCGGTTTTTCAGCTTTTGAAGAAACATAAGATATCTTTCCGAAGCGTTTTTTTGGTCGTTTTTTATTCTATCGGTCCAATCCAGAATAAATTCCAGCAGGGCGCGGTCAAAAGCGAATCCGAGGGGGATTACGGGCGGCGTTGGAGAAGGTCGTTTCAGCGCATGATCGAGCGAAAACGGGAAGAATATCTTCAGAAATTCAACGCGCTATTCGTTCATGTCGATCCGACAAAATTGGATACGGTCGTTGCCATGGTCCCGATGAAAAAACTTCAGCCGAAGTTGAGACGTCTTCAGGAGCGGCTGAAATTCGCCGAACTTTTTGAAGCGTTCAATCCGATCCGCATGGCGGAGATTGAGGTAATGTCGTATCGCGAAGAGGGTGGCATGACGATTCCCGTGATTCACTTCGCGGAAACGAAAGTATCGGGCGGGTCGGCGCAGGAAATCGGCTGGGCGGAAATGCTCGGAATCCCCGTCTATCTGTACGGGTCAGAGGACAATATCGGAAAATACCAGTCGCGCCATGTTATTTTGAGCATTACCGCAATCGGTAAAGAAGTTGTGAGAAAAAGAAATACATTCCATACGGCCGAAGATGCCCTGAATCATGTGCTTCATGACTTGCCGCGTCTCCGACGTTCGGTTATTCTGCCTCCTCTCGGAAAGTTGTTCATTGAGCTGTGGAATGAGCGGATGAAATTAAAGAAAAAGTTTAGTAAATAGTAAATTTTCCCCGCTCATAGCGGGACTTTTTTTATTGAGATGTATGTGGTATGTTGAATGTGATACGTTCCACATTCTACACTCATGAAATCAATAGTTTTTTGCTCAAGCCAAAGATTTCGGAAGGAAATGTATGATTTTATCGGTGAACTGAAACGCCTCTCGCGGGAGCGCGGTCTTCATTTGGTAATTTTTGACCCCGAGTTCGAGGAGCATCCGCAGGAGTTTTTAAACCGGCACGAAAGAGAGCGCATGAGGGATGATGCGTATAAGGCAACGGTTGCGGGAAGGGTGTATGATCATTTATTCCGGAAGGTGCGCGTCGCGGATGTTTGTTTTGTTTTTAACAAGGACGGATATCTCGGAGCGAATACCAACGGCGAGCTTTTTGCCGCAGCGGCTCTCGGAAAAACTATCTATGCATTGCACGACCAAACACTCATGGGGCATTATCCGCATGATTTATACGAGGAACCCTCAAGCCGTAAACTGATTCATGAGGTTGTACCGACACCGGAGGAGCTGTTAAAACGGCTTGCATAATCTTTGGTAGGTGGTATCATTTCGATACTCTGTTCAGTCTTTGAAAAGGGGACGGCATGATCATCGTGCTGGTAGTTCTTGGTCTTTTGGCTCTTTTTAACGGTAATTTCATCCTGGCGATTATTTTATTTGGTTTAGCGTATTTTTTAAAATCCAGGAATCAGTCAGGGCGTTCATAGCGAACGCTTTTTTTATTGCCCCTTTTATGATATTTTAGGACTATGGCAACGTATGAGACAATCATCGGCCTGGAGGTACACGCCGAACTCAATACCAAAACAAAGATGTTTTGCGATTCTTTGAATGACCCGAACGAAAAGCATCCGAATATCAATATCTGCCCTGTCTGCATGGGGCACCCCGGAACCCTGCCCGTCATAAACGAAGAAGCGGTGAAAAAAGTGATTCAGATCGGCCTTGCGCTCAAAGGGGAAATTCCGGAATTCTCGCAATTCGACCGAAAAAATTATTTTTATCCGGATCTGCCGAAGGGATACCAAATAAGCCAGTACGAGCATCCGCTGGTGAAGGGGGGGTATTTGGATATTGAAATCCGAAATCCTAAATCCGAAATCCTAAACAATGTTCAAAATTCAAATAACCAAAATATGAAAAAACAGATACGAGTTACACGGATACATTTGGAAGAGGATGCCGGCAGGTTGTTACATGACCAGAAAACCGGCGAATCACTTGTTGATTTTAACCGTGCGGGGCGGCCGCTTATGGAACTTGTAACCGAGCCGGATTTGCGGTCAGGGGAAGAAGTGCGCTTATTCGGAGAAAAGCTTCAGCGGATTTTGCGATACGTCGGAGCGTCGAATGCGGATATGGAAAAAGGCGAGCTACGCGTTGAGGTGAATATTTCCCTCTCGAATTCTCCTCAAATGGCACCGAATGAATCTCGAATTATGCTGAAAGATGAGAGTTATGGGATGATGAAATTATTGTTCGAAATCCATAACAAACTCGGTCCCATCTATAAGGAAAAAAACTATCAGGATGCCGTAGAAGAAATTCTCAAAAGAGAAGGCATTCCATATGAAAGAGAAAAAAATATAAAATTGAAATTTGAAAATATAGAAGTCAGTAACTTTTATGCAGATTTTGTTATACGTGACCGAATTCTGCTGGAAATAAAGGCGAAACCTTTCATAACGAATGATGACGTTCGGCAGGGAAGCAGGTATATTAAGTCTTTACACCTACCACTTGCCATTGTTGCAAATTTTAAGAGAAATAAACTGGAGTATAAGCGAGTAGTCAATCCGGCATTCGAGAACGATTCGAGCTTATTCGAGGACAATTCGAGAAGAACGCTAGGAACAAAAGTAGAAGTAAAAAATATCAATTCGTTCAAATTTGCCGAAGATGCGGTGAATTACGAGATAAAACGACAGACGGAAATTCTTGAACGGGGCGGGAACATCATTCAGGAAACGCGCGGTTGGAATGAACGCATGGGGGAATCGGTGTCTCAGCGCTCCAAGGAAGAATCGCATGATTATCGGTATTTTCCCGAACCGGATCTGCCCCCGCTGAATATTTCAAAGGAATTTGTTCAAAAACTTGCGGCATCTCTTCCGGAATTGCCCGGTTTAAAAAAAACGAGATTTATCGAAGAATACGGCCTTGATGAAAAAACTGCCGAATTGATCGTCCGCGAGAAGGATTTTGCCAATTATTTTGAGAATGTTGTCTCTGAGCTTCGCGAGTGGGAGTCTGCGAGCCCTTCTCCGAACAAGAAACCGATATTCAAACTCGCGGCGAATTTCATGACGGGAGATTTTTTGAAGCTTCTGCATGAAACCTCCGCGCCGGTTTCGGAAACGCTGATCACGCCTGAAAATTTCGGAGAATTCCTTACATATGTTGCCGAAGAAAAAATTTCTTCTACAGCTGCAAAAGCGGTATTCGACGAAATGTTTCGGCTGGGAGGGGACCCTTCTGAAATCATTAAAGCAAAAAATCTTATGCAAATAAGCGATGAAACCGAAATCGAATCTGTTGCGAAAAAAGTTATCGATGAAAATCCGAAACCCGTTGCTGATTATAAGAATGGGGCAGAGAACGTCCTGCAATTTCTTGTCGGGCAGGTAATGAAAGCATCGAAAGGCAAGGCCAATCCTAAAATCGTCAAGGAAATAATGCAAAAGTTATTGAAAGATAGGCCTTAATCGCGAATATACACGAATTTGAGCACGAATTTCCGCAAATTGCGAATATTGTTCGAGCTTGCTCGCCTCGCTCGCCTCGCTTTCGCTCCGGCGAAGCGGGCCGAAGCTTCAGCGAAGCGCGGGTCGAGAATTTTACATTAATCTAGCTTCTCGATTTCACCCGAAGAATATTATTCGTGTTATTCGTTGCAAGATTCGTGTAAATTAGCGAGATGGACGAACACAAGCATTATCCAATCGATTCCGCGGGGCGCGCTGTCGAAAGCAACGTTCCCATCGTCAATGCCGATATATCGGTAGATTCCGCTCGTTCGCACGTTCTTGCGGGAATGAGCCGGTTTGAGACGATAAATTATGTTTATGTAACGGACGCCGGAGGAAACTTGGTCGGTGTTTTATCGATTAAAGAATTGTTTCGCGCCGACAAAGCAAAGAAGATTTCCGAAATCATGAAAAAGGATGTCATTCGCGTGCATCCCTATTCCGATCAGGAGCGGGCGGTTGTTCTTTCGCTTCGCCGCAGTATAAAGGCGGTTCCCGTGGTGGATCACGACGGAAAATTTTTGGGGGTGATTCCTTCTGACAGGGTTTTGTCTATTTTGCATTCGGAGCATATTGAAGACCTCTTGCATGTTGTCGGCGTTCAGAAGTCGTTGCATGAGGTTCAGTCCCTTGGAACGGAATCTGCTTATGAATTATTCCGCCGCCGAATTCCGTGGCTTCTGATCGGTTTAATCGCGGGGGTTCTGGCCGCCTGGCTTATCCGCTCGTTTCAATTTATTCTTGAGCAGGAACTTCTGCTTGCCGCGTTCATTCCGGCAATCGTATATTTATCCGATGCGGTCGGAAACCAAACGCAGGTTTTATTCATTCGTAATCTTACGTTTCAGGAGTTATTCAAAATGTCGTCGTATGCGTGGCGCGAAGTGCGGATCGGCGCGCTTACGGCCGCAACCCTTGCAGTTATTTTTTCGGCGATCGGCGGCGCCATCAGCGGGTCGCGTGAGATTGCGGCAACGCTCGGCATAACTCTCGTTTTTTCCATACTTGCGGCAATGGGCGTTGCGATGTTTGTTCCGTGGCTCCTCTTGAAATTCAACCAAGACCCCGCGCTTGCGTCCGGTCCTTTTTCAACTGCGTTGCGTGATATTTCGAGTTTGTTTATCTATTTTACGGTTGCTTCGCTTGTATTGAAATCGTTATCATAGGTTGTTATGCGTCATTCCTGCGCTGTACCCCACGAAGCTGTGAGCGAGGGGGGGGATGCAGGAATCGGGGTGCGGGATTAGTAGCGACATGCGCATGCTCCCCCTGTTTCATCATAATGTGCGCGGGTAGTTCAATTGCAGAACGATTGCCTTTTTTATAAAACACAATCCCGTGAAAATTTTGCGAGAATGGTTTAGTGGCAGAACAGAAGCTTCCCAAGCCCCCACACCAATG
>MHQO01000083.1:6524-7453 GCA_001820675.1 Candidatus Sungbacteria bacterium RIFCSPLOWO2_01_FULL_47_10 | reverse complement strand
TTCAAAAGAGGAGAAGAAGTATCATTCAGAATCCTTTCCACGTCTTTTTTGGATCTGGATCCCTGGAAAACATTATTATCAAAACCGGGGAAACTCACGAGCGCCAACACCGCTCCATCCCGAACTCGCGACACAACGACCGCACCGGCGGTTTTTTGATTGATCGCGACATGACGGCGGAGCACTTCATACGAAAACATCTGAAGATCGGCATCAATATTCAGCACCAGGGCTGCGCCGGGCTCGCCCTCATCAAATGTTCGCTCCCGCACGACCCTGCCGAACGCATACACCTCGATGATGCGCTTTCCTTTTTCGCCCCGCAAAATATCTTCATACATCAACTCAAGCCCGGACTTTCCGATAATATCGTGAATCGAATACTCCGACTCAATATCGCCCGGCGAAACAAGACCCGTAAAACCGATAATATGAGAAAAAGCATCCTTATACGGATATGACCGCTGATACCCTTCGCTTACAAAAACTCCCGGAAACCTTTCCGCGTCCGACTGTATTATGAGGGCCGCGGAAGGCGGAGCGCCGGTAAACAGAGCAAATTCGGCGGGAAGAAGCGAAAAATCCTTTTGCGAATAATCAATGCCCGCACCCGCAAAAAGGGATTCCGGTTTTTCCCCCAAGACTTCGCCTAATGCTGTCATTGTTTTTTCAAAATCGGCGGCATCTTCAAAAAAATTTTTTTTCAAAATAATCGAAAAAGACGGAGAATTCAATACAAGTTTTTTTCCACGCGCATCCACCATAATTCCCCGTGGAACCTCGCCATAGGTCGCATCAAGTTTGTTGCTCTGGACCCGTGATTCGAATTCGGCGCCCCTCATGATTTCAAGAGAGAAGAGCTGAAACCCGATTATCCCAAGACCAAGAATTACCGCCGCCCCATAAACAAAAAATGGCCCGTCGCCGAT
>MHQO01000083.1:5282-6514 GCA_001820675.1 Candidatus Sungbacteria bacterium RIFCSPLOWO2_01_FULL_47_10 | reverse complement strand
TTGAGAGAGTCGGGAAAAATATCCTCGGGGTCGATGCTGTCTATGGCTTTTTTTCTTTTTTTGAAAATGTTCATGACAATACATACTCTTTTTTCGTATTCCACCGGTCCGCAAACCAGAATGCCGCAAACCCGCCGGCTACAAGCGCAAGCAGAATCGTGTTGACAAAAAATTCATGCATAAATAGGGGAAGAAATATGCTTGAGCCCGCAAACATTGCGCGGGCAACTTCATATGACGCAACCAGAATAAACAGACACCCCAAAAAGACGGCATTCGGATGAAGTCCCTCAATGCGCCTGATGCCGTATGCGGCAGGCGCACCCGCGCCAATCCCCGCAGACAACGCGTCCGCATGAAAAAAAAGGGCAACGGCAAACATAGAAAGGAACCCAAAAAGAATTACGCTGTCCTTTTTAAGAAAAAGAAAGGATGCCCCGAATACCCATAATGCCAGCGGCGGAAATGCGGAAAAAAAATGCGGCATAAACGATATGTCGAGAATAAGCGCCAAAAAAAAGAAAAAGAAACAAAAAATGAATTTCATGGATGTCCTCACGGTTTTTTAACCACGAACACGGGGCCGAACGACTGCGGATCAAAAGAATGAATCGCCTTCACTTCTTTAAAGACCCCGCTTTCCGAGGATCCAACCTCGACAACCCTTCCGATCCTGGGAGAAAATCCGACGTAGTCCTTTTGTTCGGAAAGAACGATTTCGTCCCCCGCCGAAACGGAAATATTCTCCGGGACCAGATCAATTTGAAGCTCCCGAAAATTATTTCCGCGGACCAAAGCCGGAACGCGGGAATCGGCAAACATTCCATTCACCGCTTCCGTTTCCGAGGTTATCAACTTTACTTTTGCCGCAGATGAATAGGCCTCGGTTACCCTTCCCACAATCGTCGTGCCGCCGTCGATGACGAAAAGATCGCTATATACGCCGTCTTTCACTCCTTTGGAAATAAAGATATATTCATCCCGGCCATCGCGGACAAATCCGATGGAATGCGCGGAAACAAGGTTGAAACGCGGAAATGCGGATTGTAAACCGAGAAGTTCTTTTAATTCTTCATTTTCCATCCCGGCAATTAATAGCGACGCCGTGCGCGCGGCAAGCTTTTCGTTTTCCTTTTGCAGAGCGTCAATTTTTTCATGAAGTTCTTTCCGGGAAGAAAAAAAAACGCTTCCGGCGGCGACAGAGTCCGCAAACGCGGAAACTTTTTCAAAAA
>MHQO01000083.1:2136-5260 GCA_001820675.1 Candidatus Sungbacteria bacterium RIFCSPLOWO2_01_FULL_47_10 | reverse complement strand
CCGTAAAAAAGCGACGCGGCGACAAAAGACACCATGAAAAGGATTAAAAAAAGATTTTTTTTGTTTGATGTGTCCCTTTTTTTTTGCATCGTCTGTCAAAAAAACCGCAATGATTCAAAAAGACATCCGATCGCGGTATTTGTTTTTATTCTGCCGCAGGGGTCTTCTCGTGCCGCTCATAATAATTCGATCCGACCAGAACTTCTTTCAGGGCGTCAATGTCTTCAAGCACAATTCCCGTTCCGCGCACAACCGCAGTCAAGGAGTCGTCGGCCGTACGCGCGGGCATTTTTGTTTCCTGCTGAACAAGCTTATCGAGTCCCCGGAGGAGGGAGCCGCCTCCAACAAGAACAATGCCGCGGTGCATGATATCGGCAACGAGTTCCGGCGGGGTTGCTTCAATGGTTGACTTAATCGATGCGATCAGGGCCTTAACGGAGTGCTGCATGGCCCGCCGGATTTCGGAATCATCAACTACAACCTCCTTGGGAAGGCCGGTCACAAGATCCCTTCCGCGCATCACGGCCTCAAGCGGGTCTTCAAGTTCGCAGGCAGAGCCGATTGCGATTTTTATATCTTCGGCGGTCCGCTCTCCCAACAACAGTTTGTATTCATCCCGCGCAAAGCGGATAATATCGTCATTCAGTTTGTCCCCCGCAATCCTCAAATTTTTCGATACCACTATTCCGCCGAGTGAAATGACCGCGATGTCCGACGTCCCGCCGCCGATATCAACCACCATGGAACCTATTGCTTCCTGTACCGGAAGTCTGACGCCGATTGCCGCCGCCATCGGCTCCTCGATCAGATATACCTCGCGGGCTCCCGCGTTTTTTGCGGCATCCTCTACCGCCCTTCGCTCAACTTCGGTTACCTCGGAAGGAATCCCGACCACAACCCGCGGCCGGGGAAATAATGAAAACGTTTCTTTATGCACCTTTTGTATGAAATAACGGATCATCTCCTCGGTCACTTCAAAATCAGAAATCACCCCCTCGACAAGCGGACGGGTTGCCGAAATATATGCGGGAGTGCGGCCAACCATCTTTTTTGCTTCATTTCCAATCGCAACAACCTGCCCGGTTTTCTGATTTACGGCGACAACGGAGGGTTCGTTAATAACGATGCCTTTTCCGCGCACATACACAAGGGTATTCGCGGTACCCAAATCTATGCCTATGTCTTTAGAAAAAATTCCGAGAAAATTATTGATCATATTGAGCGCTTATTTCAAACTTACAGCATCTTCAAAAAATCTTTCTCCTTCATCACAATCGCCGCTTTCTCGCCCCTCTTCTTCACCTCAACCCCCTTCTTCTCAAGAGTTTTCTCTGAAATCACAACCCGCCATGGAATTCCTATCAAATCCGCATCGGCGAATTTCTCGCCTGCGGACAAACCGACGCGGTCATCGTACAATACTTCAGCCCCTTTTGCAACCAAATCGCCGTACATCTTTTCGGCTTCTTTTTTAACCGTTTCCGGACTCATTTTGCCGGGAATTTCAATAAGATGGACCCGAAAAGGCGAGATCGATTCCGGCCATAAAATTCCCCGCTCGTCATTATGAACTTCGACGATTGTTCCCAAAAGCCGTCCGGGTCCGATACCGTAGCTTCCCATCACCACAGGGCGCTTCTCTCCTTTTTCGTCTGCGTACAAAAGCCCGAATGCCTCTGAAAATTTCGTACCGAGCTTGAAAATATTTCCCACTTCGATGCTCCGCGCCATCTTCATGACATCCCCGCATTTTGGGCACGTATCATCATCTTTGAGCGAACTGATTTCTTTGTTTTGCGCGTATCCGCAATGCCCGCAATATACGGTCCAATCCTCTCCCGCATCGGACAACACCTGATACTCGTGCGTAAACTGCTTTGTAAACGTCCCGCCCGACGCCTCGGTTACATACGCCGTAAGACCGCACCGTTTGAAAATACTCCGGTATGCTCCGTCCGCTTTTTCATAAAATTCATTCAAGCTTGCTTCATCGCGGTGAAAACTGTATAAATCTTTCATCAAAAATTCGCGGCCGCGAATCAAACCGGATTTTGCGCGCGGCTCATCGCGAAATTTCGTCTGAATCTGATACACAAAAAGCGGGAGGTCTCTATACGAAAAAATCGAGCGCGTTGAAATTTCGGCAAGCGCTTCCTCGTGCGTCGCCGCAAGTCCCATTTCTCTTCCGGACTTGTCCTTAAACTGGTACATGATGTCCTTCAGCGCGTCCCAGCGCTTTGTTTTCTCCCAGCGGTCGCGCGGCTGAAGCGCTGTCAAAAAAAGCTCCTGCCCCCCAACCGCATCGATCTCCTCGCGAATAATGGATTCGATTTTTCGAAGCACCCGAAACCCCAGCGGCAGATAATCATAGACACCTGCCATGGTTTTATAGACAAAACCGCCCCGCTCAAGGAGCTTGGCGTTTATGGAAACTTCGTCTTTCGGGTCCTCCCGCAATGTTTTTCCGAATAATCGAGATTGGCGCATATTGCCAGTGTAGCAAAATGTGCAGAAAAATACAAAAAATACGCATTTTGGATCCTTTCAAAATGCTTCCGCCCTTGACAGGCGCAAGAGGAAGCCATACCTATAAAAAAGACCGTTTAAAAAATGCCGGAGAATAATAGCGTGGAATCGTCGTGTAAGCGCTGGCGGCTCGAAGAACTTCTTCCTCTTGCCGATTTGATTTCCTGCCAATTAATGCTTCATAACGATATCGCTGGAGTGGCGCTTACCGGGTCGCTTGCGCGCCTTGAGCCGCTTATACACGATATTGATATGGTTGTTTTTCATGACGGAAATATTGAAGACGGAAGTTGTGAGGGTTCCGAAGAAAAAAGGCGTTCGGTCGGTTATAACGGAACGGAAATATATCTCGCGCTTGAAAGATTCATCGGCGAATCGCTTTCAAAAAAAATAGCATCTATTCTTGGCGAAGTCCCGTCTCACCTTATTTTCGTCAATGAACGCATTCTCTGGAATTGCGAATATCTTTTAGAACGCGACTGGGCTGTTTCCGGCGCCCTTGGCTTGAATACTGGACTTTATAAAACCGTCTTCTGCCAGATTCCGCTCCTGCTTCTAAACCCGCATGGCGCGCGAAGTAAGCTGCATGAGATATCCC
>MHQO01000083.1:0-2101 GCA_001820675.1 Candidatus Sungbacteria bacterium RIFCSPLOWO2_01_FULL_47_10 | reverse complement strand
GCCTGCAAACCGGAGGAGCCGTGGGAAGAACGGCAAAAAAAAATCAAAAGAAAAAAAGGCCACACGTGGCACGATTGATATCATTTCAATAGAATATCAGACACAATCCCGCATTTTGCGGGGTTTTTGACATCACGCGCAAATGATGGTACGGATTGTATAAACGTCGTTTCTTTGAAAACAGAGAGGAAATCCATGCTCCAACCCTATACCATCGGCTGGGAACGAATTCTCCCTGAACTTGCGACTTTTTTTGCGGCGCTTGCCGTGCGAGAAAAAACGAATTGCGACCTTGCGCCGTTCAACCTTTTTCTCGCCGGACGCCCGGGAGCCAACAAAACCGCGGGGGTCCTCGGGCTTTGCACCGCCCTCGGATATTCGGTCGGCATCATCGATTGTTCAACGCTTGATGACGTTGCCGAACTTGCAGGCGTGACAGACATCCATGCCAACCGCGAACACGGTATCGCGCAGATTATCGAAGGCGACCTTCTCAACAAGGATGTCCTCATCCTTGACGAGTTTCTCAACGCAAAACCGCATGTGGTGCCCCAGTTTCGCCTCATGCTTCAGCGAAAACTCATTCTGCTCGCAAAAGAAGTGCCGATGAATATCAAATGCCTTATCGCAACGGCAAATCTTTCCGATGATATGGACGCGGGAGACGCAAATGTTCTTGATTCCCCGACGGCTGATCGCTTTGCGATGCTTGTCCATGTTCCTTCGTTTTCCGATCTGAACACAGACGAGCAGGATGCGATTATAGAAAGGAGTCCGCAGGGTGATTTCGGCAAGA
Source organism: Candidatus Sungbacteria bacterium RIFCSPLOWO2_01_FULL_47_10 (assembly GCA_001820675.1). Lineage (GTDB taxonomy): Bacteria > Patescibacteriota > Minisyncoccia > Sungbacterales > GWA2-42-14 > 2-01-FULL-47-10-A. Next base: position 1,305 of record MHQO01000083.1, on the reverse strand, counting down.
CGCTTGCCGAAACCGTCAATGCGGCATGCGCGGAGTTCGGCGCGATTAAAAAACAATCTGAAAAAGACGTCACGCGTTTCGTTCGGATAATGTTTCAACATCTTGCCGGTGCGGAGAATTCTTCCCGCAACACACAGAACAAAAGCATTCGCCTCTCGTTTGAAGGAAGAAGGGCGCAGATCTTCCGCGATTTCACCGTTGCGTCTCTTGCGGCCTCGCGCCACCTTACGCGGTATAACCCGGAAAAATTCGAAACAGACGGGATCACGCTCAAAATGTCCGTCGCGTGTTTGGGTGTCCCGAAACTTACCGGAGGAGTGGTCCCTCTCGAGCGCATCCATAATGCGCATCAGGAGGCATTGATTTTCCTGAAAAAAAACTTCCTGTCCAGGACCGAGATTGAAATCCTTGATGCGCCGACCCTTGTCGATAAAATCGGCATCATGGCGCGGTATATGCACGAAATTCCTCTTACTGTAAAAATCGATATCATGAATAGCGTACTTGCGTCGGATGATATTGTATTGAAACTCGCCGTTCTTGAACTTCTCCATTCCCCGCTTTTTGCGGATGAACCTGCGGAATTCAAGAACATTCGGGAAGAACTCGCCCGCGCACTTTCGCAATCGGCGAAAGCGCGGAGTGAGCGCGGCGTTCCGGAGCATGTCCCCGACATTCCGGACGGAATGGAACAGGCGCGCCCCTACGCACTCATTGTTTCGGGAGGAGATGCGGGTGTGTTTGCGGATCTCATGCGGAAAGCAAAGAAAATCCTCGATCAGTTGACGATCTCGCCGTGAGCGAAATATCGGGACGGAGTCGGGCGCCCATGCCTGCGGGAAAAAAATATCCCGGCGAACTAAGCACCGCGAAAATCCGTGATATCTTTGCTCTCGGCTGTTATCAAAAAAGACTCTATCATCCGTTTAAAACGTTTATCCGCGAGATAGACGTGCGATGGGCGGATCCATTTCCGCAAAAAGACAATGGCCCGAAGATAATGCTTCCGTTTCCCGTTTCAACGCTCACAATCGCGAAACAGGACGGACGACCGGTTCTCTTCGTTTCAAAATCATTCATCGAGCGCAATTGCGAACACGATTCGGATATCGCCGATTTGATTTTCCACGAGGTGTTTCACCACATTTTGCGGCATCTTGAGCCGGAAAACGCCGAGCGAGAGGTTCCAAAGCATGTCGAAGATTTGGCGCTCGACAGCATCATCAACGCGCACCTTCATGCAATCGGTTCCGCCGGCTTCATGGTTAAATATTATCCCGACCAGATACCCTATTCCTTTTTGCG
>MHQO01000082.1:6015-9157 GCA_001820675.1 Candidatus Sungbacteria bacterium RIFCSPLOWO2_01_FULL_47_10 | reverse complement strand
GCGCGCACTTTCTGATTTCTTCAGAAACTGCCCCGACATTCCTTTTGAAATTTAACTGAAATCTATTTGTTGCCGAATTTAAAATCCATTCTTTTGCCATATTATTGTTGTGTTAAATTTAAAAATTTTGGTTTGTATTTATAATCAAAATTATCGTCAACATCTACAAAACCAGTTTTTATTAAATGAGCGTTGACGAAGGTTTTATTTTGTAAATACAAATAGCAGAGCAAATTATTTTCGCTATCATATTTTGAGCTATCAAACCTAATAAAAACTCTTTGATTTTTTAATTTGGCTTGTAAAAAGCCTATAGCCTTATCAAGCATCTCCCTTTTCGCCCTAACACCAATTAACTTAACCACCAAATCATTATTCAATAAAATCTTTTCCGGGTTTATAACTTGTTTTACAGAATATAGATCAACTCTTTCATTATTTAGAGAATCAATTTTTGAGCCAAATCTTAATTTTTTTGGATCAATCTTTCTGCTAAATTTTATTGAATCTTTAAAAATATAGGGTAATTTTGAAATCTCGTCTTTAAAATCTACGAACTTGTTTTTTTGCTCTGTAATTTCAAATGTCGCTCCTTGAAATAATCTGTCTTTATTCACCCCAATTTTTTCTTCTATTGTTGATAAGAATTTTTTATTTATTTCATAGCCGACAGAATTGCGATCTAAATTTCTCGCCGCAAGCGTAGTTGTGCCACTACCCAAAAATGGGTCCAAAATTGTATCGCCAACGAAGCTAAACATTTTTATAAGCCGTTTTGGTAATTCTTCCGGAAACATAGCTAAATGCTTATCTTGTTTTGCGCCATTAAAATTCCAATGTCCAGTAAAATACTGGTTCCACTCCTCTTTGGACATTTTAGATTTTTCTTTTATTTCTCTTGACACAAATGGCACTTCTCCCAACTTCTTAAAAATTAAAATAAATTCATAATCCAATTTAATTATTCCGTTTCTCGGATATGGGAAGCTGCCCATTATGGTCGCCCCGCCAGTGGTATTCATTGTTGTAGCTTTCTGCCAAATAATCGCACCCATATAATCAAATCCTATAGTTTCGCAAAACTTAATTATTTCTGTTCTAATCGGAATAATTTTATATCTGCCATAATAAACCGAACGGGCAAATTGATCGCCAATATTTATACAAAGACGACAGCCATCGTTTAATACTCTAAAGCATTCTTTCCAAACCAAATTAAGATTATTGATGTATTCTTCGTAGTTGTCATCAAAGCCAATCTGATCGGGAGCTCCATAATCTTTTAGTTGCCAGTAGGGCGGCGAGGTAATAACAAGATGAGCAGAATTATTTTCTAATTCCGCCATACTTCTGGAATCGCCTATTATAATCTTGTGTCTGGTTTCCATAATACTATTTTAACTTAATTCAAAGCATTATAGTATTCGGGTCATGCCGATAAAAAATTGTCTTGGCGGGGGTTAAGGGAATCGAACCCCTGACAAATGTTTTGGAGACATTTGTGATACCACTTCACCAAACCCCCAAGTAGCGCACCCGCAGAACACGAAGACGAAAACAAAACATCAACAACCGCAAAAGTATCAATGCCGGAATTGCATAGACAAAAAACTTGTTGGTCGTGTTTTGCGAAAAAAATATGCTATTCCGTCAGCTTCTTCGCCTCCTTATGCGCGGTGTGTTTTCTGCACCACTTGCAGTATTTTTTGAGCTCAAGCCGCTTTTCGACTTTTTTCTTGTTCTTTCGGGAAAAATAATTATCGCGCTTGCAGGCAGTACATTTGAATTTTATTAAATTATCCTGGGGCATAAATAAACGGATTCGCACAAATAATAAACAGATGCCCACAAATCACAGACAAAACGTAAAACAAATTTATGATTTGTGAAAATCTGTATTAAATCTGTGATAATCTGTAACTTAAATAGTTTTAGCCAATGGCCGGAATCGAACCGGCGACCTACTCCTTCATTTACACCTCTGTTTATGTATTATCAGAGGATTAGACTGTATCTTGGGCCTTTTCTAAAAGAATGAGGCCCCCTTTTGTCAGTCGTTCGAGCGCCTTAGGCGCTACGGTCTTAATTCCGACAAGACAGAACCCTTAACCGTTATTGAGGATTCACATATCGGATTACTCCGAAAGTGGGCAAAAGTTTTACCATGGAGTTGCTCTACCGTCTGAGCTACATTGGCAAAAGTAACAGGGCAAGCTGAACTACTCCGGCAATATTTATTTTTTTATCATTCATACATATCATGAGTTCCTGTGTCTAAAAACAAAACTTCTCCCTCATCAAGGAAGACAAATTTTATTCTATAAGTATAATCTATCCAAAATGCCAAGGATTTTTTCTCTTTACCATGAAGTTTATGTGTGCGGAGACGCGAATCAAATGCATTTTTTCTGAAAATTTGCTCTTTATCTTTTGCCTTGTCCTTAACATCCTGCGGGAGTTTTTTGTAATGCTTTTCAAAAACTGAGGTTGTTTTTATAACCAGTACCCTCATGGAATAGTTCTTAATCAAAATCAGCCAAAGATTTTAATACTTTTGTCTTTCCTTCACGATATTCTTTGAGGCCCGACCCCACAAGCTTATCCAGTTTATTTGCCGCCCGCCCTTTCAAATAATAATCAGGCGCGGCTCCGAGAGAGAGTTTTTTGTATTCTTCCAAAGAAAGTATTACCACTCCACCTTCTTTTCGAACTCTTTTTGGCGATATAACAACAGTATTCATAATAAAATTGTATCCTAATTTTCTTAAATAATCAATGCCGAGTGTGGGATTTGATTTTGCTTCTCGCAAAATCCCGGGGAATGCCCCCAGCATTCCCTTCAAATCCCGTCTATGTCGCGGGTGGGAGTCGAACCCACAACCCTTGCGGGACAGGATTCTAAGTCCTGCGCGTATTCCAGTTCCGCCACCGCGACGTGGGTGGGAGGGTACATATTCCAGGATGTAACAAAACGAGAGGCGAGGCCGCTTCCGCGAGTTTATTATTGCAGAAGGTAAGGTAATTTCGGAATTTAGTGCGGGGTTTCGATAAGGAGGCATTGGCGTCATTTCTTTTCCCCCATATTCTATCAAAAAAAGCGCAAAAATCAATATGGTGATATTTTTCAAGTCCCGACCTTTGA
>MHQO01000082.1:2104-5940 GCA_001820675.1 Candidatus Sungbacteria bacterium RIFCSPLOWO2_01_FULL_47_10 | reverse complement strand
AAAATACAAATAAAACCCGCGGGGATAATCCCGCGGGTTTTAAGAGCCGGCAACCTAAATGAAGAAAATAAAATAAATTATAATGGCTATCTGTATTGCAACTCCAAAAAGAAGCGCGCCATTGAGCCGTTTAAGCCATCTTATTTCAACCAATATTTGTTTTTCAATTTTTTGTTCCGGTGCTTCGGGTACAGAATTGTTTTTTGCTTCCATGTTTTTATTGTATCTGTTGGGGGGTGACACACTCTACTTGTATATTTGCTCCCATGAAACTCGCAACAATATTTACACCCCACAGACCGATTAACGCAGCAATAATCCCGACAACGGTATATGCAATTGTAGAATGTGCTTTTGTAACTTTCTGAGAGTCGTCACCCGCCGTCAGATACAAAAAAGAAGCATATACAAACATTACGACAGCAACCGCCCCAATAAAAGCTTGCATTGTGAATGCAACGGCGTCTAAAAGTTTTAATAGTTCATCGCATGTTTTTGGTTGCGCAAAGGCGAACAATGGGGCAACAAGAAGGGGAATTGATAATTGGGCTATTTTTTGAACTTTGCCGTTAAAAAAATACGAATATATAAAAGTCATAAAACTAAACAATAGACCAGTTGCTTAATAATTTTTAGAGGAAATTTGATACAAAAAACCCTTATTTTAAGCCAATGATTTTTCAAAAAAACGGCTAAAACCTTATTAAGCAACTGGTCTAATATATGTTTTTGGTGTGGAACCCGTGGCTGCAACACGCCCCAAAACCATACCATTATTCATTTATTCATTATTCGATTTCAGTATATATTTCGATGTTTATTTGTCAAGGAATAATATACACACCCCACCCTGAAACGATATGCCGTTTTCACAGTTTTCTTTTGTTTTTTTGCAAGGTTGAGTATGTCGTTTATCCTCAAACAAGAAGACCACGTGCGTAAGCCCGTGGATTTCCGGTGGGGGGATAGAAAAAACCCGGCACAAAAGCCGGGATTTTTCAAAAGCGATATTGATTTATGCGCACAGGGAAGGGATTTGGTCGCCAAGGAAGGTTTCCACGATACCGCGGATGTTGAAGGCGAGAAGCGCTACCGCAAGGCCGACAACAGCCCACATAATTGTGGTGCGCGCGGTGGTTACTTTTTCCGAGTCACCCCCCGCGGTGAGAAACTGAAATGCCGCCACGAGAAGCACCACGATTGAAATTGCCCCAATAAACGCGGCAAGCGTCATTGAGATCGTGTCGGTAATAAAGAGAAGAAGCTCATCGCAGGTTGTTGGGAGTACGGCCGCGAGGGCGGCAATCGGGGCAAGGAGGACCATGCCGCCCCCGAGCGCTTGGGCCATGAACTTTTTTGACATAAGCGAGTTATAAGAAAAAGGTCGTATATTCGCTATTTCCAAAATAGCGAATATATGCGCCATTTTCTGATTTAGTTGGAAATTCTTCCTGCATGGTATCACTTTTCTAAAGTGCGGGCAAACCAACTTTTCAACACCGATAAATCCCCCCACCATGGACTTACATCCGTGGTATTTATCTATGCGCTTTGCGACTGTCCGCCATTCATCCACGGATTTGCGCCCGTGGATTTCTGGTGGGGGATAAAACAAAATATCCCGCGCAAAGCGGGATATTTTGAACACATACGTTGAAATTACGCACATGTTGTAGGAATCGTATCGCCAAGGAAGGTTTCCACAATACCGCGGATGTTGAAAGAAAGAAGCGCTACCGCAAGGCCGACAACCGCCCACGTGATGGTTGTTCGCGCAGTCTTTACTTTTTCAGCATCTCCTCCTGCTGTCAGGAATTGGAATGCCGCGACAAGAAGGATAACAATCGATATTGCGCCGATGAACGCCGCGAGGGTTTTTGCAACCGTATCTGAAATAAAAACAAGAAGTTCGTCGCAACTCGTCGGAAGAACTGCCGCAAACGCTGCAAGCGGGGCTGCCGCGATGACGGTTGTTGCCGCAATGTTGGCAAGAAGTTTTTTCTTCATAATGATAGTTGTTTCGGTTAATGCGAATCCTGCAATACATCCCAAAAAATTGCCCTTGCAATCTGAATGTATGCGGTGCCTCCGCATCAATCCTGCTTAAATATGATGAATAAAATCTTTCGCGCGAAAAATTAGCAATTTCTGCGTCTTTAATTGATTTTTGGCTTATATTAAGCCAAAATCGACCTTTTTGTCAAAAATTGCTTCATTAATCCCATTATAGCACACTTGAAGCTTTTTTCAAGGGAGTTATCAACAGAAAAAAATCTGCGCGATTATTGTCGTGGATGGCGTATGGCGTCATACGCATTGGACCGCGCCGAGAAAATCGCAGATGACGAGTACCAGCGCCCTGCCACTCATAATAACGGCAAGCCCGACGGCAGACCACGTCATTGCCATATGCCCCATTTTCACTTTTTGTTCGTCTCCCGCGGATGTGAGGTATAAAAACCCCCCCCAGAGAAACATGATAATCGCGATGGGGGAGCCGAACGTCAGGAGAAAATTCGTGATTGCGGTAAAAACTTCGACAATATTGCAGTATTTAATCGGATTTAATGGGTTTGAGCAGGCGCCGCCGAAAGAGACAAGCGGAAACAGAAAAAGAAGGATAAGGATTAAGGAAAGAATTTTTGAAAACGAATATGCCATAAATTTTTTATTGACGGGGCGCATGAATGCGGGTGAGGAAAAAATCAGCACCCGAGGACACTGCAAAAAATCTTTACCCAGTTTTCTCCGATAAGGACCACAGCAAGGCCGATAGTCGTCCAAAGGATGATTTTATGCGCCTTTGCCGTTCTTTGCGGGTCTCCGGTAGATGCCATATACATATAGGCCCCGTACAGAATGAGGATGACGCCGATTGCGCCACCGAATGCCTGAAGGGCCTTTCCGATCTTTGTTGCAAGGTCGGTGAAACTTGATGTTGTTGTCGGGGGGTCGATAGTAGATTGGGCGAGAACTGGATTCATGTGAAGAAAAAAATATAAAAAAAATATTAAGAGAAACATGACATGGATAAAATAAGTCTTTTTATCTTTAAGAAGAGTGCCCATCTTTTTAACAGGAATTTATTGCACAATCGCAAAAAGGTGGTGACAGAGTTGCTTCTCCTAAAAAGCAACCTGACCCGGTACGACAGATTCCCGGAGATCCTTGTGATGAGCTATCGGCACAAATGGCGCCTACAGCACCCATTACTGGGTCGCAATCAATAGTGCCGCAACTACACGCACCTTCTCCGACATAACGGCAGCCCTTTGGCAATGGATTGTGGCAAACAACCGGCGGGCAGGAGTCGCAAGGATCAGATATGCTACAAGGAGTACCGCCCGAAATGATATCGGTGCAAAAACCGGCGCCGGTTGAATAATCGCAAAATGTCGGCTTAGGGCCTGATACATAGCTCTGACACAATTCATCACCGGCCTGTCCAACCGTGCATGGATAACTCATTGATCCCTGAGTGCCGGATATGCACGAGACAGGACCGAATGTGTCGTCACAGCTTCCGTTTGCTCCGCCTGGAGGTAGTGTACCGCCACAGGCGCCGGGGTCAGATGGACTACAGAACTCTCCAGGACCGCCAAGAACACAAATTCCGTTACCTTCCGGATCGAAATCGCAACCGAAGTTTGACGGTGCGACCGGCGGCTCAGGGAGGGCCGGGTTAAGCGGGCAGTCTGCGGGGTTTGAAAGTTGATTCCATGGCGCCGTTGTGGGAGCGTTTGCCCAATACTTCTGCCCCGTAAGCATGAGGATGAGATTGTCAACAATGAGCCAAGCGAGAAGCACGAGAGCAACCCCTTTTACGGTCGTGGTTA
>MHQO01000082.1:1476-2044 GCA_001820675.1 Candidatus Sungbacteria bacterium RIFCSPLOWO2_01_FULL_47_10 | reverse complement strand
CGGGCTTGCGAAGTTTTCTGCGTTGATCCTCCCGATGTGAGAAAAAAAAATCCGGCAACGGTAAACATGATAATGGCAAGGGGGAGAGCGATGTAGAAAATCGAATAGTCAATGAGGTTTTTTATGAGAACGGGAATATGGCAGATATTGCACATCGCGTCGGTTCCTGTTTGCCCCGCTCTTCCGCAGGGCACGATCGGGCCGCCAACCGGAATAATTGCGGCGGAGACAGAAAGAGAAACGGAGAGAAAGACGACCGCAACGATAAGTATGCGTAATAATGCGCGTTGAGATGTCATGGAATGCGATGTTTATGGTTTAGGTTTTTTGGCGGGAATGATGGTTTGCGTTTATTGCTTCAGCAGTTGACTCATTCGTTCGTTTGCCTGCTGTAATACCGCGGAAATGCTCAAACGCCTGCTTAATACCGATTCTATCATATCCCGGAAAATCGAGCGAACGGCCGCTTCGTCCGGTATGGGCCAGGATTTTGCGGGAAGCGATTGGGCGTAAAACGGGGTGAGTTTTTCGGAAAGATTCTCGGGCGGTTGGATAAGGTCGCGGCGCG
>MHQO01000082.1:924-1468 GCA_001820675.1 Candidatus Sungbacteria bacterium RIFCSPLOWO2_01_FULL_47_10 | reverse complement strand
AACCGGATGAATTTCCATGCGGCAAGCGGATTTTTCGATAAACGGGAAGCGGAAAGAACCGCAAACCTTCCGTATGTTATTCGGGTTTGGGATCCCGACGGCTGGGGAAATGCCGATATGCCGAAATTCAAGTGGGGGTTTTTTGCCTCGACTCGCGCGACATCTCCCGCATAGCCGATTAAAAAGGCCGTATCCCCGTTTGCGAAGGCGTCAAGTGAATTCGAAAATGATTTATTCCATGTGTAATTCCTTCTTTGGGGGTCGGCGAATGAGGTGTAAAAGAGGAGTGCCTCCTCGGCGGGGCTGAATGGGCGCGTGGCGCCATCCTGGGTGAGCTGTTTTTCAAGCCGTTCGGTAAGCGCAGGTTCATTATTATTTTCTGCGCGGATGATCATTCCGCCCTGCTGGAAGATGAGGGCGGATACGATATCCGCGAAGTATTCCACGTTGAGCGCTTCTCCCAGAGCCGCCCCCGATTTTTCGATATCTCCTCTTGGGGAAACTTTTGTAAGTTTGACGACCGCATCCGCAAACTCATTCCAAG
>MHQO01000082.1:0-915 GCA_001820675.1 Candidatus Sungbacteria bacterium RIFCSPLOWO2_01_FULL_47_10 | reverse complement strand
CCTGCCTGTGTGAGCGCAATCGGATGCGCCGCGTCAACAAAATTGTTTTTGAATTCTTCACGGCTCATGCCGATGAGATCGTTTTCCGCGGATGGGGGCAGGAGAGGCGCTATTTTGTTTACATGCCGTTTTGTTTGGCTGTCTTTGAGCATAAAGACGTCGGGCCCCGCGTTTTCGGCAAGCGCGTTGATTAGGCGGGATTCAAATTGGTCTTCCGGAATTTTTTTGTAGGTGACGCTAATGCCTTCGTTTCCCGCAGAGTTGCTGAAAGACTGGATTATTTTCTGCCATGTCTGTTCGGATTCGAATCCCCAAAATTCAAGGTGGGCCCTCTTGACCGCTACGGGGTCGCCCCCTATGCGGCTTACCATATAAAAAGCAAGCAAGATGAAAAGCAATGCCCCTCCGACAAAAAAAAGTTTTCGTTTTGGAATTGATCCCATGTTGAAAATTCCGGCTATTTTGACAAAAACCCATTCTCTGCTGACTCGCGGAAAATGGGTCCCGTATGGTTACGGTTTTCTGAATATAAATCCATAGTGGTGGCTTCCCGCAGAGAATTCACGGTCTAAGGCAAATCCTGCATTTTGCGCGAATGTTTTTGCCGTATTCGGCGGTATTCTCAAGCGCATCGGGGGTCCTCCGGTGGAGGCAGACTGATCCCATTCAAAAATGGCAAGACGCCCCCCAGGTTTTAAAACACGGAAAGACTCCGCGATAATTTCGTTTTTTTTCTCCGCCTGGAAAAGGATGTTTGAGATGAGAACAAAATCGGCTGATTCGTCCTTCAGTTTTGATCCGCGAGGAAGCTCAAGATCCGCCCGGACGGTTTCTATGTTCAGAAGATGCTCTATTTTTGCCCGCGCGCGGATAAGAGACAACGCTTCTTTTTGAATATCAAGGGCATACACTTTT
>MHQO01000081.1:7183-15470 GCA_001820675.1 Candidatus Sungbacteria bacterium RIFCSPLOWO2_01_FULL_47_10 | reverse complement strand
TTTACATATATATCTCTATGATACCGCTTGATCGAAAAGGTTAAAAGGCAACGGGTCTAATCATTAAAGTCCTTTTTTTCTTCGAAGGACGGTGCGAACCGCATCCACAATGTGAGAAACGCCCATGCCGAACGCCTCAATGAGTTCGTTTGGATTTCCCGATTCCCCGAAACGGTTCTGAACGCCAATAAATTCAACAGGCACAGGGCAATTTCTTGCCAAAACTTCTGCCACCGCAGAACCCATTCCGCCCTGAATCTGGTGTTCTTCAACCGTAACAACAGCTCCCGCATCTTTTGCTGCGCCAATTAAGGTTTCTTCATCCATGGGCTTTATAGAAGGATTATTGATTACACGAACCCCGATCCCCTCTTTTTCCAATTCCGCCGCAGCTAAAATCGCATTATGAACCAACGGACCGCACGCAATAATCGCGACATCGGGTTTTTTGCCATCGGGCTCAAGCCAAAATGCATACGCTCTTCCTATTTCAAACGGTGTTGCTTCGGTTGTTAAGACCGGGGTTTTTTCGCGGGTATACCGGATATATGCGGGGCCATACACTTTCGAAACCGCGACTGCCGCCTTTTTCCCCTCATGAACATCACATGGGGCAAAAACAGTCATGTTCGCAATTGGCCGCATGATCGCAATATCCTCTATCGCCTGGTGCGTTGCGCCGTCCGGACCCACTGAAACGCCCGCATGAGAACCGATAATTTTCACATTTTGATTATTGTAACAAACGGTCGTTCTGATCTGCTCCCAGTTTCTCCCGGGGCTAAACATGGCGTATGACGTAATATAAGGAATCTTTCCGACCGCAGATAAGCCGGAGGCGACGGATGCAAGATTCTGTTCTGCAACCCCCATTTCAATAAAACGCTCCGGGTATTTATTCCGAAATAATTCCATCCGTGTGGATTCCGTAAGGTCCGCACAAAGTCCTACTACATTCCGGTTTTCGTCTGCGGCAAAAACAAGCCCCTCCCCAAAACCGTTTCGCGTGGGTTTTTGCTCCAGGGTGTTAAGATCAAGAATATTCTCAACCAATTTCATTTTTTGATTTATTGGCATGGTGTGCGCACACTATCGAAACACATACGAATATCCTTAAAAATATCTACAATTCCAATAGTGTTGTATTCACAATTACTCTGTAGTATTTTTTGTAAGAAGCTTTACCCAAAACGTTGGATCCGCATACAATTTGATGAGATCATATCGGGCAACGATTCCGACAACCCTTCGATCTCTGTCGACGACGGGAACGGGATTCACCCGATGGTGCCTGATGAAAAGATCCGCAGCCTCTTTTAGGGTATTGGTTGAAAGAAGCGTTAAGGGGTCCCGATTCATGACATCTTCTGCTTTTGAAGAAATAATTTCTTTTATCTTTTTTTCGATTTCAGCCTCATCTTCCCTAAAAAGAGTAAGTTCCTCCAAAATTCTCCCCATGGGCGAGAAGTAAATGGGAGACCCCTTCTCGATAAAATCAAATTCGGTAATGAGGCCGATTAACGTGTTATCTTTTTCCACAACAGGAACACCGTTAAATCCGTTGATAAATAAAATTTTAACAACATCAACCGTGCGATCATACGCCCTGACCGATACGACTTCGCTCGTCATAAAATCTTTTACGCGCATATTTTCCATCGAAATTCATCACGGATTACCGCGTTTCATTCCTGTTGTTTCGACATAATTATTTGATAGAGCATCTATTTCGCTTACCGCCTCGCCGATCTTAATCAATAAAAAAACTGAAACAAGGACGCAAAATGTGACGACTCCGATAAAATTGATGTCTGAATAAAACTTTTTGTTCATGCCACATCGGCGGTTTATGAAGGTTCGCCCTTTTGCCCTTCCTCACTGTGATATTTCATCGTGCAGGAAGTTCCGAAACGCGTAATTAAAATCCCGATCTTAAGCCCGATTGCCAAAACACCCAAAACCAACGCATCCCAATACCATTGAAACGAACTCCTTCCCCAAAAAAATCCTCCTTCGGAAAGCCAGGCGGAAACCAAAGCCGCAAATGAAGCAAACCACAGAATAACAGCGGCACATCGCATACAACAGCAACATATATGGAACTTGTCGTGCTTCATGTTTCGTAACCCGCAACTTATAACTCGCAACCGACAACAGGATTTGTCATTGGTTGGTTGTGGTCTGTCGGTGGTTGATTAATTTATTGATGCTCCGATTGTATCTTTCCTCCAAGGGTCCGTAACCGATTCAGCATATCACGCGCCTGATTCTCCTTTTTCTTGAAAACATCAATCGGCCCGGAACCCGGAGACACGCCATGCCAGCGATAATCGAATTCTATCTCTGGAATCCCCTTTCCCGGAATCGTGTGGGCAATAATCAGCACCGGTTTTTCATAAATCGCACGGGCGGTCTCTACTGCATTGTGAAGATCCTGAAAATCGTGGCCGTTTGCATCGATAACATGCCAGTTAAACGCTTCATATTTTGCGCGAAGCGGCTCAAGCGGCATAATATCTTCCGTCATACCATCAATCTGAATATTGTTGCGATCTATTATTCCGGTCAGATTATCAAGTTTTAATTTGCCTGCAAGCATTGCCCCTTCCCAAATATTTCCCGCCTCTTGCTCTGCATCGGACATGAGACAATACACCTGATTCGACTTATTGTCCATCTTGAAACCAATGGCCATTCCGACCGCCTGCGAAAGACCGGAGCCGAGGGGTCCAGATGTCGATTCGATACCTGGGAGCGCCCCCCGGTGTGGGTGACCCTGAAGCCGGGTTCCGAATTTGCGAAGCGTTTTCAGCTCATCAACAGGAAAATATCCGGCATGCGCCATTGCCGCATATAAAACCGGGCAGATGTGGCCGTTTGACAATACAAGCCTATCTCTTTCTTCCCAATTGGGGTTTTTTGGATCGTGTTTGAGCACATGAAAATAGAGAAGGGTAAATATATCAGCCATGCCAAGAGGACCCGCCGTGTGACCTGACCCTGCGGCCTCAAGTTCAACAATAATAGACTCGCGGATTTTTTCTGCGGTTTCTTCGAGAAATTTGATTTTATCGTCGTGTAAATGCATAAATTTTTAACCGTCACAATTCGTAATTGCAAAAATACCGCTAGTATCACTAACCAAGCGGCTAGTAGTTCCTCCTGATTTTTCTATTGCTTGTACGAGTATTTCGTACGCTGGACCTTCAGTTAATTCTTTAGCAAGTTTTCCGCCATATTCACCCTGTGTCGTTCCAACCTTCCATGGATATAACCCTTTTAAGCTTTCTTCCCCTGTTTCATTATAACTTACGGGAAAGGAGCCCAATATATAAAGCTGTGTAGCCCCCGCCTGACGCACCATAAGTTCAACTGATTGGATACCAGGAGATCCAGACCACTCGATATTATGCAACTTTCCCAAACAAAGATTGTCGCCTTTTTTTGGAGAAATTATACTTAAGGGCTTGTAACCTGGGGGAAGAGGAAATTCTGGACTTATCAATGCATTCATATCCTTTTTTTGATTAATAATTTGTAATTGCAGATCAGTTTTTAATTTTGCCAACTCCAGTTTTTCATCTTCCAGTTTTGAAATTTGATTTTGCAAATTATTGATTTGTTGTTCCAAATCGCTCGTTGTTTTCTCAAAAACTGATTTCTGCCAAAAATAAACTCCGTTGCCAACCACGATGACCGTAATAATAACCGCAACTGCAACTATGATATAAACATTTTTTGACGTTTGTTCCATAGTTATTTTTTCATTTTCAACGAGTTTAAAATTTCAAACGTTGATTGAATTTTTGCCCATTTTCGGAGATACTTCCAATCAAGTTTCTTCTGAATTTTTACTATTGATTCAACATCTTGGAGCTGTTTTGATGATTCGCTTTCGCGGTGCCACAAAAGCTTGCTTAAGATAAGGTCTTCGGCAGATACAAAGTAAACTTTTTGTTTACGCACAACTCGTTTAACACGCCGAGATAACTGAGCTTTTGAGAATCCGCTTTTATCAAGCACCCAAAAGTCCACTTTCACTCCGGTTCGTCCATCAATAAAATTAAACTCCCCATTGCGACGCATTGCGCGCTCTACCGCGTCTCGTTCAACATAACCTGCCTTATACAGTAATTTCAATACTGCAACTAACGCATCGGCTTGCGTCGGCGCCAGTTCTATAATGATATCAATATCTGAAGTAAATCTCGGGCGCCCCCAGACATAAATGGCCATTCCTCCGGTTACTGCATAATCAATCTTTAACTTCTCAAGAATCGCACCCATCTCAGCCAAAAGTTGCCGAGGGTCTATTATTTCTTCCGCCATAATCGATAATCTATTTTTTTAGAATCCAGTTCTTTTGCCAAACGCCATAAGCCCGACCCTAGTTTCATTTTTTGATCTGCCGACATGTTCCCAAAAATAGCGTCCTGTTTATCCTGGGCGCGTCGAATAAAAACGTCCTGCGCTGAACTTTCTTTTACCTTTTTCATGGAAATTTCCGCGTTTATCCGCGTTACAATCTGTGTTTATCCGCTTCTATTGATTGTAGTTCCTCAATCGCTTTCTTTATATCCTTGCTTCCAAATATGTATGATGCGGCCGCAACTATATTCGCCCCCATTTTAACACATTCTCCTGCGGTTTCCGGCGTCATGCCGCCATCAACCTCTATTGTACAATGCGGACACAGCTTTCGTAAATGCCTGATTTTCAACAGGTTGTGGCCGTGGAACCCTTGTCCCGAAACCCCCGCGGGAACGCATAAAACCTGGACCATATCGATTTTATTTATATACTGACGCAAAACAGTCCAAGACGTCAGATCGGCAATCGCAATTCCTATTTCAACTTTTTCTTTGCGGCACTCTTCTATTATATAATCCATATCGCGTACCGCTTCCCAATGGACAATGATCCTTTTTACCGGCTGAAGAAACCAGTGATCGATCCGCTCTTCAGGATCATCTTCCATCATATGGATTTCTAGCTTCAAATTTGTCTGAAAACCGACCAGATCCAGGGAATTATGCCATAGGGTATTCGGTGTAAACGTACCGTCGGCAATGTCAATATGAACCCAGTTTGCATAGGGCTCGACTTTGCGGATTTTTGATACCGCGTCATCCCATGTTTTTGAGTTGATTGCGGGTATTATCTCCACCATTCGCGAATTTGTACGAATTTGGCGTGTATATCACAAATGACGACCAGCTTCAAATATTTGTGAAATTAGCGCCCGCATTCGTGAATATTGGCGAAATCAATTTTAGAAATCCTTCTCGCATGTCTCCCTTCCCCGCTGAATTTCGTCTCCAACCACACTCTTACCACCCGCTTCGCCTCTTCGTCCGTCAAAAACCTCGCGCCGAGAGACAAAACATTTGCGTCATTGTGCTCGCGCGATAACGTTAAAATTTTCTCATTTCCTCCGTAATACACGGCCGCTCTAACACCATTGAAACGATTCGCCACCATTGCCTCTCCCTGCCCCGAGCCACCGAGGATTATCCCCCGGCTTCGCCCGGGGTCATTCGCAACCGCTTCTGCGGCATTACGAACAAGATCAGGATAATCGTCTTCGGCATCAAACTGAAAAGCCCCGAAGTCTTTTACTTCATGTCCCAGTTCCTTGAGATATGCCTTCAATTCTTCTTTGAGTTCGAAACCTGCGTGGTCAGAAGCGATGTAGATCATGTAATCCACAACCTACAACCCACAACACATGTTATGGGTGGTGGTTTATCAATTGTTGATTATTATTATATCCCCTTTCTCGAATTTAACCTAATGCTCTCAACGATTCCCATGCCCGTCATGAGCGTAACCAGACTCGACCCTCCATAGCTCACAAATGGAAGTGTTATTCCAGTAATTGGAAAAATGCCTGTATTTGCGCCGATGTGAACAAGCATCTGCGAAAAAATAAGCGTTGTAAAACCAATGACGAAAAGTTTTCCGAAATTATCCTCTGCCTCACGCCCGATTGCCAGCAGGCGCAAAAGAAATACCGCATACAACGCCAAGAGAAAAAGGCCGCCCAAGAATCCCCATTCTTCGGCGAACGCCGCAAAAATAAAATCGGTTTCCGCCTCCGGAAGAAACAAAAGATGGCTTTGCGATCCCTGCCCGATTCCCTTTCCGAGCGCACCGCCCGCACCCACCGCGATGAGCGATTGAATGGTATTATACCCGGCGCCGCGAGGATCCTCATAGGGATTCAGAAACGACACCACGCGTGCCTTCTGATACGGTTTTAAGGCCGTTGTCCACCCGAGAACAGAAATGATGCAAAAAAGAATGAACAAAACGAAAAAATGCTTAAGCTTGATTCCGGAACTTGCCGTAACCGCAAGCCATAGCATTCCCAGAATAAGGGCCGACCCGAGATCGGGTTGAAGGGAAACAAGGAACGCGGGAACCAAAACATAAAGGCCGGAAATAATCAAGTGCTTCAGACGATAAATTTCGATATGTCGTTTTGAAAAATATTTTGCCAGCAGGATGACCAGAACGACCTTCATGAATTCTATTGGCTGAACTGTTATTCCTTCGACTCGAAACCATCCCGCGACCCCACGGGTTTGAATATCAAACAAGAGAAGCGCGATAAGCGCCGCAATCAAAATGGCATACAGTATCAAAACCGCTCCTCCATAATTTCTAAATATGCGATAATCAAAAAGGGCCGCCGAAAGAAAAAAAATACTTCCTGCGGCAATCCAAATGATTTGTTTATAAAATAACAAGAGAGACCCGAACGACAAGCTCCAAAGAGAAACCAGTCCGATTGTGATAAGGAAAAGCACCGGGACAAGTAAAAAAAAATCAAGGTGTTTGAGATGGCTTGAAATCATGATTGGTCTGCAAGCCTCACCCGCGGTTCAATAATGACACGGCCAATATCAATCGCGACCTTGCCCGGCCACGTGAACGTAAGAGGCATTGATGACCCGGAGAGAAGTTCCGAAACAAAAGATTTGTTTACCGCGGTAATTTCGCCTGATTCGCTCAAAACGAGAACTCCAACCTCGATTCCGGAAACGTCAGACAGGGTTTGATTGAAAATCTTTATCTGCAATTGCGTAAATAACAGACCATCTCGTTGAATCGTCCTGACCGACTTTTCGCCGCTCACAATCACAGGCTCGACTGCATCGGACAAAATCCATTGCACGTCGTCGTGATACACGGAGAAGTCCACGCTATCTATCCTGCGCCGCGCCTGAATCCCCCCCTCGATAATCCGCGCGCGCTCTCCCGGATATAAAAATGAACTGCCGGATTTTTTTTGTATGACAACGCCGGCAGCATCACGAAGCACAATGTCGTATGAAAATATTTTTGCGGCAAGCCGCGTATTCTGATTTTCCACCTCGGCAATAACGTCATAAAGTCCCGCGGTAACTTCGTCGAATGTTGTGAAAGAAATTTGAATCGGCCGGATGTTCTTAAACACGCACGATGTACACGGACCCCCGCAATCAATTCCCTCCTCCTCCTGATTCTTTTTTCCATCCGTACATGTCGGGTCAGGGAGAAGCCGGATATACGCGGCAACAAAAACGGCTGCGAGAATAACGAATGGCACGCAAAGAATGATAAATTGTCTGATTGTGCGATATCCCATAGCATAATTTTCAATTTTTTCGCCAGGCGCGAGTTCGCCGCTTTCGACGCCATTCATCAGTCGTAGCCGATACTTCGGACTCGAAACAAACAACGCGCTTTTTTTAATAGTATCATGCACGCGAGGCAGATTCCAGCAGATTCCAGCACCTTGACTTTTTGCAAAAGCATTGATAGTATAGGGGCGAAAACAGCGGTTCCTTAAAAATGGAGTATGCAATGGTCCTCTATGTCCCAAGAGAGATTAAGCAGGGTGAAGGCAGAGTTGCCGCGCAACCGGAAGAAATTAGGAAATACCGTCATTTTGGGGGATTTATAAACGTCGAAAGCGGAGCGGGAACAAAAAGCGGATTTTCAAATTCTTCATATGGAGAACTTGGCGCTTCAATCGTTATTCCTGATCTCGACTTGATAAAGATGGGGATGCCTCCATTCATGTCTCTTGAACCGGACGAAGTTATCATCCTGAAGGTCAAGGAAGTTATTCTTCCGGATGAGCGATGGATGATTCGGGAAGACCACGCAGTCGTCGGTTTCGGCCATCTTGCGGCTAATCGCGCATTGGTTGACTACACCATCCGCCGCCGCGGAACATACGTCTCGCTTGAAGACATTGTCGAACCGGGAAATCCTCCCGTTCGGCCGGTCCTTAAAG
>MHQO01000081.1:0-7160 GCA_001820675.1 Candidatus Sungbacteria bacterium RIFCSPLOWO2_01_FULL_47_10 | reverse complement strand
GAAGCGGTCAAGATCGGAATGAAATATTTTTCGGAGACAACTCCTTGCGTAGTCATTGTCGGATATGGAAATGTCGGAAAGGCGGCGCATGAAACCGCATGTGAAAAATTTGACCTGCCCGTCATTGCGTTCGATCGGAACCCTGATGTATTAAAAATAAGCGCTACGGCCTCCTCTATTCACAAAACAAACCAGGTCTGCGCTCTTTTTCCTGATTTCAACATAGATTTCAATGAAAAACTAAGAAAAGTTTCAGTCCTTTTGGAATCATCCGGTGTGCCTCAGCGGCCCTATCTTATCATCCTCTCGCCGTATGCTCCTGAAAACAAAGCGCCGACTGTCATAACCATGCCAATGCTCCAGAACATTCCGCAGGGTTCCGTCATTGTTGACGTCTCCATCGATCAGGGTGGTGCGTGTGAATTCTCCCGTCCGACTTCCCACGAACATCCCGCGACCGAACTTGAGAGAGGAATCAAATACATCGGCATTCCGAATCTCCCCGGCGGGGTTCCGGAAGAATCAACCCCAGTATTCTCCCAATCGGTATATCCCTATATCGCGGATATCGTTCGGTACGGTTTTGTTGAAGCAATTCGCCGGAACCGGCCACTCTTTGATGCGGTTTCGATTTTTAAAGGACGCGTTACATCAGCCGGACTTGCAAAGACATTCGAATTGGAATACACTCCGCTTGCAGGACTGTTGAACATTAACAACGCGAATGAGGAGCTCTCATGACAGCGGAAAACCTGCCGGGTGATTTTATTGATATTGAAGAACTGAACCGGCTGAGAAAACAAGCTCTGGATAAACAAGAAAAAGCCGTTCAAAAGGAAGCGTCAGACCGTGAAGACCGCATTAAAAAGCTTGCGAATGATTTAATTCCCATGATCAGGAAACAAATTATAGAAAAAACAAAAGAAGCGGCATTGAGAGGATGTTCAAGCGTTACGGTCTCGTCAATGGATAACGGACTTGGAATTAGAACTGAAGGGTGGAAACGCGCCTGTTGGTCGGTTATCTATGAATATCGTGAGGCAGGCAATAAGCTCCGCCTGGAACTGGAATCAACAGAACATGTTCCGGGAAGCGATGAATATTCGCATTCATATACCGAACTCTCCCTTGTTGCTTCATTTGGGCCCAAGGAAGAAAAAATCAACCCCTGGTAATGGCGGGAATAGGTCAAAACGTAAATAAAAAGAGCGAATTTAATCGCTCTTTTTCATATACTGCCGCCAGCGTTTCATCCAGCCGCGGCGAAACACCGCAAGGCAAACCAGATCATAATAGGAGCCATTTTTATATACTTCTTTTTTCATTACTCCCTCGACTTTATAGCCGCATTTCAACTGGCAGTTCAAACTCCGTTTGTTAAATTCAATCACGCGCGAATTAATACGCCGAAGATTCAGCACGGTAAACGCATACCAAAGCAGAAGCATTTTTGCGTCCGTCCCGTATCCTCTGCCCCAATACTTCTTATCTCCGATCAGGGTGCCGGTAACCGCAGTTCCGTCAAAATGGTTTATGTCATGGAGTCCGGTCAGGCCGATATGCGTCCCTTCGCGGGTTTCAATCGCAAAAACAACGCTTGATTCATTGGTTGCGATCTTTCGAAGCAATTCACGCTCTTTTTCTTTTATAACCGGTTTCAATTGCTTTCCCAAATAGTGTATTACATCGCGATCATTGATCCACCCAAGGCAACGTTCAAAATCTTTTTCGATGTCAACCGGGCGTAGAACAACTTTTTTACCTGTTAGCATTTCTCCTCCTTTTTTAAAGAACGAAACTAAAATTCCCGCGGGATTTGCCGCGGGAATTGTGTTTCAAAATTTTCAGCGCATATCAGCGTAATTATCCGCGTTTATCCGCCTCTATAAAATACAATTTCCACGGCAAATACAAAACAGTCGCGTCCCCGCGCGGTTCTTTTGACACTATGTACCATGGAATAAATATGAATCATGTTTTTAAATCTTACTGTATTCATTTTCAAAATTTTGATATGCCGGCGTATCCTACTTTCCCGGGATCGGATTGGATCCGAGTATCATCGGATTAAAGTGCTTTTACTTCTCTGTTCGGAATGGGAAGAGGTAGGGCACACTTTAATTAAATACCGGCAAATCAAAATTTTGAAAAAAGTTATTTCGGCATTCTAAGAAGCTCACGAACGGCGCGAACGGCCTTATTCAGAGCTTCAAGCTTTTTTTCAGAAATCCCTCTAAAATTTCCTTCTGTAGCTGCGCCAAGCTCTTTTACAAGCTCAAGCGAATTCATTCGCGTCTCATTCATTATTTCCTGCACGTCAATGCCGTCTTCAAAATTGTTCTCATGAATGTCCATACTCACCTTTGCGCAAAAACCTTCGGCGAAACGCCTGTCGGGTTCTGCGGAAAAATCAAGCCGCTTTCTTCAGTGAACGAATTTCATGAAGTCGGGCTTGAAGTTTACGCAAACCCGCTTCTTCGCGATCAAATACCTCGGAAGGCCACGGCTCTCTTCTCATTTGCTGCAAATTTTTTTCCTGTTCCTCAATAAGACGCGTCAAATCTGCCTCACTCAATTCAGTCTCGCCTCCCGCCGATTGTCGAATCTCTTCATTGTGCATACATTTTTTGCGGTAATCGCAATACGAATATCGTTGAAAAAAATTATTCGTAATTCGTATTTAACAAAATCCGCACATTTGCGATTACTCATTCCAAAACTTAGTATAGAGCAGGTAATATCGATTTATTAGTACCGCTTGGCTCAACGCATTACTGCGCTTCCACCTGCGGCCTATCAACGTCGTCATCTCCGACGAATCTTAATGATACCTTATCTTAGGGGGGGCTTCCCGCTTAGATGCTTTCAGCGGTTATCCCTTCCGAACATAGCTACCCGACGGTGCCCTTGGCAGAACAGCCGGCAGACCAGAGGTTCGTTCATCCTGATCCTCTCGTACAAAGGACGACTCCCTTCAAGTATCGACGCCTGCAGTAGATAGGAGACCAACCTGTCTCACGACGGTTTGAACCCAGCTCGCGTAACTTTTTAATTGGCGAACAGCCAAACGCTTGGGACCTTCTCCAGCCCCGCGCTAAGTTGAGCCGACATCGTATGTTCGCTTCGCTCGCACTATGATGCCAATCCGATGCGAATTGCATGCGAATCTACAAATTGCGAATACGAAAACGACTTCCTCTGTTACCAGAGGCATGGACTATATCTTCACCCGTTCCGCTAATAGCGGAATTAGGGGCTCGCGTATTATTCCGGTTTTTACCGGAATCCTAATCTGAATGCTTCAGATTAAAGTCTCTACGGGGTTAATTTATGGAAGACGTGGAGCTTTTAACTGCTCTTCAAGATGAGCGACTGTATTCTCAAGTGAGTCTAACTCTTCTTCAGAATATGTATGAGCTTCGCTGCGAAATTTAGCCAACGCTTGCTCAAGCGATTCTCCGATTGCCGCTTTTTGTTGCTCCATTTTTATTCCTACTTCTAATTTTTCTCTTTCCATATTTACTAATAAACATTTATCTTTATTGAATTAAGACTTTAAGCAAGCTTATATTATTCAACAAGGTCATAAATATTTAATTAAATAACTTCCCTCGGTATTATCCTGTCAAATTTGGTTCAAAATTCAACAGGATTTCACCGATATAAGCGAGATTTTTATTTTGGAATATTCTCCAAATATTCCCAGGTATGCCATTACTGGCATAGCACCCCGATATGTTTAAGGTGCCGATCCGCTTCGTCGATATGGACTCTTGGAAGCGACTAGCCTGTTATCCCCGGGGTAGCTTTTATCCGTTGAGCTTTGGCCTTGTTCTAGTAAGAAGTATCAGAACGTAGAATGTAGTGGGTAGAAAGTAGTAAACTACAATCTACTCTCCACAATCTACAATCTAGTACTATGGCCATCGGATCACTAAGCTCTACTTTCGTACCTTCTCGACATGTCCGTCTCGAAGTCAAGCCGGCTTTTGCCTTTACGCGTCACGGACGGTTTCCATTCGTCCTAAGCCGACCTTTAGGCCTCTCCGTTACTCTTTGGGCATTACGTTCCCTAATTTATATCCCATAGATGGTATGTGCTTTATAATCGGCTCAACCAATTTTCTGAATTTTTCTGCCGATCGCGATACGATATAGATTCGCCAATATATTTTTTTATTCTTTCTTTGGCGATGAAGGTTTGTTTCTATATCAAAGCGTTTTAACAACGCTTTTTGAACTTTCCGAAGATCAGATTTGGCATACCCATATGTGTGGATAATATACGTTTGATGCTTATTCGATTTAAATGATCCGTCATCAAGATACCATATTGCAAGCGCTGTCGGAGAAAGCAATTTTGAAATCAGCCGCGGCACAACCTTTCTTCCGTTCCGATAAAATTGCTGTCCATAAAATCGCAATAATCCGAGCGAAAATGTGGTAAAACCATATCCATGAAATCTGAACTTTCCGCCCTGCGGGGGAAAAATATCCTGCTCTTTTATGCGTGGTGCGGCATGCGCGAGTCCGTGCAGTTCATTATACATCCAATCAACATATTCTTTTTGATTAATAGAATGTTCCACCCTTAAACGATATATTCTTCCGTTATCACGCGATTCCAAATGCCCATCGCCCAAAAGCGTCCCTACAATAATTTCTCTTTGCCGATCATATAATCGAATTTTTTTCTTTTGATTTTCAATTTCTGTCGAATGCATAGTATTAGGTTGCGGGTGTTTTACCCGCACTTTCGGTCGCCCGAAAGATCAGACTATATCATTCCCACATCAAGTGGGATTCGGCATATAGTCGTTGAGGACTCCCGAATGCGTATAGCACTCGGTTGCCTGCTGATTGTCCGTTGATTCCGCAATGGTGCGAAATGCCACTCCAAAATTTTTACCTTTCGACTTTCATCAAGGTATTTGGAGATACACGGGTGTTCCAGCATACAGCCGAATTTTATTCTCCGCGATAAGAAGCTGTCCAACAGCCACTGAAGCGCGGAGCTCCCTTGTGATTGAAACGGAGTGAATCAATCACCCTAAGAGTTTCGCCCCAAACAAACTGCCCACCAGGCACTGTCTCAGTTGGGCTTCACCGTGAAGCCCATAAATGACCAATTTCTAATTATTCTAATTTCTAATCAAATCCCAATGTTTAAAAATCACAAATTACAAGCACCAAATTACAAATAATACCGAAATTCAAACGGCTAAAATTCAAAACGTTTTTTAATTTCGAATTTGTGCCTTTGAATTTGTTTGTGATTTGTGACTTGTGATTTGGAATTTGTCTAACTGGTTATTGATTAGAATAATTAGATCAATTAGGTCAATTAGAAATTTACGAACACTACGGTGTTCCCAACTGGTTAGAATCTAAGTTTTTTAAGAGCGGTATTTCACTGACGAGTCCCCCCGATCCGAAAACCGGGGATCAACCTCTCCCGCCTATGCTACGCAGAAAAAACCTAGACCCAATACCAAGCTACAGTAAAGCTCCCGGGGTCTTTTCGTCTAACTGCAGGTAACCGGCATCTTCACCGGCATTGTATTTTCACCGAGCTCTTCGTTGAGACAGTCCCCCGATCGTTACGCCTTTCGTGCGCTTCGGAACTTACCCGAAAAGGAATTGCGCTACCTTAGAACAATTATAGTTATTGCTGACATTGACGAGGGCTTAAGACCGCGTGCATAAACATCTTGATATAATCTCAACACCTATACGGCAATCTTTGACCTTCTCGCATCGGTCAGGCGTCAGCCCCTATACATCCTCTTACGAGTTAGCAGGGACCTGTGTTTTTGGTAAACAGTCGCCAGGGGTACTTTTGTTGCAGCCCCGCGCACAGCACGGGAAAATCCTAAACCCGAAATCCTAAATCCTAAACAAATCCCGATCTTCAAAAAACCAAAAACATGTTTGGAAAAATTTGAGTTTAGAATTTTGAATTTGTTTAGAGTTTAGAAATTAGAATTTAGAATTTCCCTGTGCTGCGCACAGGGCAAGCCTTATCGCGAACTTACGGCTGCTTTTTTGCCTAGTTCCTTAACGAAGACTCACTCGTTCGCCTTGGTCTACTCGACCAACCCACCTGTGTCGGTTTCCGGTACGGTTGCATTTTTGATAATCTTAGACGCTTTTCTTGGAAGCGAGCTTTATCAGATTTCAATTGGGTTGCCCCGCATGATTTTCACAATGCTTGGATCCGGAGTTTCCCCCACGGGCGCGGATTTTCCTACGCCCAATCCTCACACCGCAAACGTAAATCCAATAATACGCCTGATATACTTCGCTCCGACCCGCCATCGATCAAAAATACAGTGCTGGAATATTAACCAGCCTTCCATCGGCTGCGGCTTTCGCCATTGCCTTAGGGCCGACTAAACCTTGGATGATTGTCATTGCCAAGGAAACCTTGGGTTTTCGGCGGACAGGGTTTTCACCTGTCTTGTGGTTACTTGTGCCAACATTCTCTCTTCCAAACGCTCCAGTCGCCCTCGCGGGTCGACCTTCACGGCATTTGAAATGCTCTCCTACCGCTATGTGCCTGAATTTTGGAGCTGATCGCGTAAGCGATCAGCTAGATATTCATGAGACGTGCGATCCTCTAACGCGTTCGTTGATTTTCAGGTCCTTCGTTGCTTTGTTAAGCTGGACCTTTCGTCGCGCACCGTCTTTCATCTTGTTTTTCCTTTCTTGGAACACTTCGTGTTCCAAAATTCAGGCACATAACCCACAACTTCGGCACCATGCTTAGCCCCGTTGAATTTTTAGCGCAAAGTCTCTTGACAAGTGAGCTGTTACGCACTCTTTAAAGGGTGGCTGCTTCTAAGCCAACCTCCTTGCTGTTTGAGAAACTTCACCACCTTAACCACTGAGCATGGATTTAGGGGCCTTAGTTTGTGATCAGGGCTCTTCCCCTCATGTACCGCGGAGCTTAGCCCCCGCGTACTGACTCCCGGAATAACTGAACGGGCATTCAGAGTTTGATTCGTCCACCTGCCTTTCGGCAATTATGGACGATCCAGTGCTTTACCTCCCGTCAAGCATGATCCGAGGCTAGTCCAAAAACTATTTCGGAGAGAACCAGCTATTTCCTCGTTCGATTAGCTTTTCACTCCTTACCACAAGTCATCCGAAGGCGTTGC
>MHQO01000080.1:4767-5005 GCA_001820675.1 Candidatus Sungbacteria bacterium RIFCSPLOWO2_01_FULL_47_10 | reverse complement strand
TCAGCGGTTACAAGCCCCAGTTTTATCTTCGAACGACCGATGTTACCGGCGAGTTAACCCTTCCGCAGGGGATTGAAATGGTTATGCCGGGGGATACGGCAAAAGGAACGGTGAAGCTGATCGCGCCCGTAGCCCTTGAAGAAAAACAGAGGTTCGCTATACGGGAAGGCGGAAAGACGGTGGGAGCGGGAGTAGTTACCAAAATCTTGAAATAGAATCGCGGTATTTGAATGTAGAA
>MHQO01000080.1:3569-4749 GCA_001820675.1 Candidatus Sungbacteria bacterium RIFCSPLOWO2_01_FULL_47_10 | reverse complement strand
TTAAAATCTCATTCCACATTCCACCTTCTACGTTCTCACAAAGTTCCTTGTCGGCGACAGCTGCAAAAACAAAAAAAATCGAAGAAGAAATTCAACAGCGGCTTCGCATCAAAGTCCGCGCTTATGATAATAAGATCATCGATTCTTCCGTAAAGCAAATCGTTGATACCGCGCGCCGGCAGGGCGCTGAAATCGTGGGGCCGGTTCCGATTCCGACGGAAACCCATAAATATACCGTAAACCGGTCTTCATTCGTGCATAAAAACGCGCGGGAGCAGTATGAGATGCGGGTTCATAAGCGCCTGATCGATATTTTGAACCCATCGCCGAAAACCATTGACGCTTTGATGAATTTGAATTTGCCGGCAGGAGTCGATATTGAGATAAAGATGTAACAAATTTTGTTTGAAATAATAAAACCCCTATCCCATCCTTTCGTGTGTCCGCACTCGAAATAGTGGTGATAGGAGGTGGTTAAAAATTGAAAGAATCTCTACCTGAAAATCCGGAAAGCCAAAAAGGAACAGAAGAAAGGATATTGCAGGATTTGGAAGGTCTTACACAGAGAATTGAAAACGCAAAACATTCCGGCAAGTTTAAAGAAGGGCAGCAGAATGAATCGCTCCTTGCCTTGCGGGTAAAAAAATTATGGGAAATTGTTGGACTGGAAAAGGGAAAAAGGGTGACAGGGTATGATCATATAAAAGGGGAGTATGTATGACCATAAATCTGAATTTGCGCGCTGGAGTGGATATTGAGATAAAGATGTAACTTTATATGCCGAAGAATGAAGAATTTTCAAAACCCGAAGCAGGGGAGGGACTGAAAGATCGATATGCGGCTCTTACCAGGGCATATTGGGCGGACGTGTTTAACCGCATTGAGCTTGCGCCGGAAAGCTTTAAGGATGCATTGGAAGAACGGGACGCGCTTATTGCTTCAGGAGTTTCCGACGAAGAAGCGAACCAGAGCCAGGCGTTTCTCGGGGCGAAACATAAGACAGTATCGCATGTTTGGGAGGAAATGGGATCAATCGAAAAACAACTTGATATGAACACGGTTGCAGAAATCCACGAAAAGATAAAAGAAGAATTGAAAAAAAGTTTATAAGCGCGAGAAACGGAAGAAAATTACAAAAAATGGGAATAGAAAATTTCGACAAAGAAGAAACGGAAAAACT
>MHQO01000080.1:0-3561 GCA_001820675.1 Candidatus Sungbacteria bacterium RIFCSPLOWO2_01_FULL_47_10 | reverse complement strand
CTTCGGAAGAAATTGAGCGGCAGAAAAAATCCGGAAGTCGTCAAGCCGAAAGCGAGGAAGAAATGAAGCGGAAAAAAGAGCTTGCGGATGCATTTGACAAAAATCTTGCGGCAGAGGGCGATTTGCGGCACGAATACGGCAAGAGGACGGCGATGAGAAGAAATGCAAAAAAAGGAAATAATCTTTAGTCATTGAATAACCGGGCATATAATAAAAATTATGGGAATTGAAAGATCTAAAAACAAAGAAGCTGTAATTGAAATGCTTAAAGACGAATATAGGGGCATGATATCGGGTTATTCTCGTGAATATGTGGATGAATTTATAAAATTTGTTATGAGAGCCGATGAACTGGGAGTAACGAATAACGAGTTAAGCAATATTTTTAAGGAAGCATATGATGAATTGCACGCAAAACACGACGAAGGCGGAGAAATATGAGTATTATTTTTACGATCCATGCGAAAAAGAGAATGATTGAACGGGGAATTTCACGGAATGATGTAGAAAAATGCATTACCAACCCAAGCAGAATATTCGTGGAAAGTGAAAAAATGCGGTATTTTCAAAAATCATTTTCTGATGATACGCTTGAAGTGGTTGCGGAAACAAGGGGAAGGCACTACATTATTATAACTGCCTACTTTTTATGAAAACTACATATGATAAACAATCAGACGCATTATATATGCAACTTACGGCGGGCAGGGTGAAAAGAACCGTAAAGGTTAACCCTCGAGTTTTGGTTGATGTTGATGAAAAAGGAAATGTTGTTGGTGTGGAATTTTTATTTGTTTCCCAGCGATTGCCAAAATCGGCATTACGATCCCGTGCAATTCGTATTCCTGTCCGTTGAGAAAGTATTTTTTAGTCATTGAATAACCGGGCATATAATAAAAATTATGTGCTTGGAATTGAGTGACTAATCCTTCGACTCGCCACGCTTCAGCGCGGCTTCGCTCGGGACACGTTTGCTCACCCTCGTTGTCGCCCGTTTGACTTCGCTTTACGGCAGGTTAAAAGGGAGAGGGCATATAGTTGCATATGCGAAATAATCTGGTAGTATTTGATGGTTGAAGTTTAGTGGAATAAACTCCGCAGTTTTTGAGTGCGCCGGGGTGGTTCCCGGTGTTTTTATTGCAATGATGCCGATCCGATGCGAATATTCCACATGAGGTGGATCCGTCTTTGGCGGAAATGCAACCAATTCGGCGAATTGCGAATAACGGATTCGTAATTTGTCCTAAAATTTGTAAATTGACATCACACCATGAAATATATTCTTGGCGAAAAAATTGGCATGTCACAGGTATTCGATACTGAAGGGAACGTCACTCCGGTGACGGTAATTTCAGCGTCTCCGAATGTCGTGATCGGCGCGCGCACGAAAGAAAAAAACGGATATGAAGCGGTAGAAGTCGGGTTCGGGGATCGGAAACGAAAAAACATCAAAAAACCGCAGCAGGGATATTTTAAGGATTTAGGAAATTTTCGTTATGTGAGAGAGTTTCGCGCACAAGATGCCACATACAAGATACCAAATACCGGAGAGAAGATCGACGTATCTGTTTTTAAAGAAGGGGATGCGGTACGGGTAAGCGGGATTACGAAAGCAAAAGGATTTCAGGGGGTCATGAAACGGCACGGATTCCACGGAGCGCCCGCAAGCCACGGAACGAAGCATGCGCACCGCGAGCCGGGTTCCATCGGAGGAGGTGGGGGGCGCGCGGGCGGAAGAGTTGTGAAAGGAATGAAGATGGCGGGGAGAATGGGTGGCGTGCGAATGACAACGAAAGGATTAAAAATTGTAAGCGTTGATGTTGAGAACGGGTTGTTGGCGGTAAGCGGAGCGGTGCCGGGAAGAAGGGGGACACTGCTTGAGATACGGGGGTAGCGAACTTAAAAACATCTTCATAGCCCATCAGAAAAAGAAAAAATAGTAAGTGAATATATTATGAAAGTCAAAGTGTATAATCAATCTGCCGAGGAAAAGGGGACAATTGATCTGCCTGATTCGATATTCGGATTGAAATGGAATGCGGATCTGGTGCATCAGGTTGTTGAAAGCCAGCGCGCGAACAGCAGGCGGGTTATCGCGCACGCAAAGGGGAGGGGAGAGGTTCGCGGCGGGGGAAGAAAGCCGTGGAGACAGAAAGGGACGGGACGGGCGCGTCACGGATCAATACGCTCTCCCATCTGGAAGGGTGGGGGGGTTACACACGGGCCGCTGAAAGAAAAAAACTATAAGAAAAAAATTAACAAAAAAATGGCAAAAAAAGCGCTTTTTACCGTTTTGTCGGCAAAATCCAGGGACGGTGAAATTGTCGTTTTGGATACGTTGATGTTTGAGGAGCCGAAAACAAAACATGCTGCAGGCATGTTCGGCGCGTTGAAAGCCGTCAAGAGCGATATTACGAAGAAAGGAAACAGGGCGCTGGTGTTGGTTCAAAAAATGGAAGATACGATAAAGAGAGCAATGAGAAATTTACCGTATGCTTCGCTGGATGAGGCAAGAAATTTGTATGCCTTGCAGACGATGCAGTATAAATATCTGGTTTTTACGAAGGAGTCAATCGAGCATATAAAATAACCCATGAATCACGAATGGGGCCGAGTTGCGAATCGGAAAAAAATAGCGGCCGGACATTCGCACTTCGAAAATATTCGTAATTCATGGGATATCATGGCATTTTTTAAAAAAATTCTAAAAAAGAATGAAAAGGAATCGGACGGGCAAAAAGAGAAAGGCGATGAAGAAAAGAAAGTCGCCGGATCGGTTGCCACTGCTCGGGAGAAAAAAGAAAAAAGCGGATACAATCCAGGAATTTTAATTTCCCCCCATATTACCGAAAAATCAACGGTCGGAAACGCCCTCAATACATATGTATTTAAGGTTCGACAAAGCGCGAATAAGCCCGAAGTCAAAAAGGCGGTCGAGGGAAAATACGGGGTGCGTGTCAGCAGGGTGCGCATTGTGAATACGAAGCCGCGGAAGGTGCGTTTGGGGAGAAGTGAAGGGGTCGTGCCCGGATATAAGAAAGCCATGGTAACTTTGATGCCGGGAGATAAAATAGAATTCGGCGTATAAGTAGAAGCAAAATCAAACGCAAGAATATCACGCAAAATTAGACGCTATTGCGTTTAGGATTGCGTAACCGTTTGCGTTTATCATTGCTTCTAAACGTATGAAAAAGTACAAGCCAACATCTGCGGGACGACGCTCGGCCGAAATTGTGGACTATTCGGCGTTGACGAAAAAAGAGCCGGAGCGCGCCCTTGTTTTTGGATTTCAGAGGCCGCAGGGAAGGAATAACTATGGCAGAATCACGGTCAGACACAAGGGTGGACGGGTGAAGGCTCTGTACCGGGCGGTAGATTTCCTGTATGACAAAAAAGATGTTCCGGCGGTGGTTGAGGCGGTTGAGTACGATCCGAATCGTTCCGGGTTTATCGCGCTTATTCGATATCGCGACGGAGAGCGAAGATATATCCTTTCGCCCCAAGGACTTAAAACAGGAGACAGGGTGTTCGTATCCGAGAACGCCCCGATTGAGCCGGGCT
>MHQO01000079.1:3671-9665 GCA_001820675.1 Candidatus Sungbacteria bacterium RIFCSPLOWO2_01_FULL_47_10 | reverse complement strand
AAAACGATCCCGAGCAAAGTAAAATAGTTCGAGAATCGGGCGGCCTCCACGTTATCGGAACCGAACGTCATGAAGCGCGGCGAATCGACAACCAGCTTCGTGGACGGGCGGGCCGGCAAGGCGATGCGGGGTCAACGCAGTTTTTTCTTTCACTCGAGGATGAGATCATGCGAATCTTCGGATCCGACAGGATCAAGCGCATGATGGAGTCCTTCGGCATTCCCGAAGACCAGCCAATCGAGAATAAAATGGTTTCGAAAGCAATCGAGGCAGCCCAGGCAAAGATCGAGGGGTTTCATTTTGATTCGCGAAAACATGTTCTCGATTTTGACGACGTTTTGAATAAACAGCGAAGTTTTGCGTATCGATTGAGAAACGAGATTTTGCGGGGCGGCGGCGGTTCCTATAAAGAGAAAATCATGGAATATGTCGAGGAGGAGGTTGCGGCGGTTGTAAATTTTCATACGGCGGCATATCGCGATGAATGGAACCTTGAGGAGATTGCGGAAGTGGCGCGGTCCATTTCCGGAACATCGGAAAATCTTCACTCGGAATTCGAATCATTGTCCGCGGGGCTTGACGACGAGGGCGCGCGGAACAAGATAAAAGAGCGCGCGCTTGAATTTCTGCGGAAGAAATACGGCGAACGGGAAGAAGCAGTCGGTTCCGCGGGGATGTGGAATCTTGAAAAAGTCGTTTTGCTTCAGACGATCGACATGCTGTGGATGGATCACCTCGATATCATGGAACACCTTCGCGATTCGGTGCGTCTTCGCGCATACGGCCAGCGCGATCCGCTGGTCGAATATAAAAACGAAGGCGCAAAGCTTTTCAAGGAATTTCAGGCGGCGATCCGTTCGCAGGTGGTGAATACTATATATAAGGTCGGAGTGGTGCAACAGCTCCACCGGCATAAGCACGTTGAGGAGCGGAAGCCAGATGTTTTTGATGGTGGAAAGTTGAATGTGGAGAGTAGTAAAATCACATCGGAACCACATTCTACATTCAACAAGCAACATTCCGACATCGGCCGCAACGACCCCTGCCCGTGCGGCAGCGGGAAGAAATATAAGAAGTGCCATGGGGCGTAGGGATGAGATATAATGCAAATTATGAAGAAAGTTTTAACACTTTGTATAATTTACCAGCACCCAAAAGTTTTGCTCGGAATGAAAAAAAGAGGGTTCGGGGCAGGACGATGGAATGGATTTGGTGGAAAGGTACGAGAGGGAGAAATCATCGAGGATGCGGCAAAAAGGGAATTCCGAGAAGAAGCAGGAATTGAAGTTGAACACATGAGCAAGGTTGGAATTATAGATTTTGAATTCAAAGGCAATCCCGAAGTTCTGCAAGTTCATATTTTCAAATCCGATAATTTTTCAGGGGAGCCAACAGAAAGCGAGGAAATGAAACCGAAATGGTTCCATGTTGATGAAATTCCTTTCGCGAAAATGTGGCCAGATGATATACACTGGATGCCACTGTTCTTAAGTGGAAAGAAGTTTAAAGGAAGATTTCTTTTTGGGAAATCGGATATTATTCTGAAACAAGAATTAGTGGAAGTAAAAAAATATGAGAGAAGCAGAGGAAAATAAATATTTTAACAAGGCAAAAGAACTTTTGAAACATGTGCAGGATTAATGACTCCCATTTGTACAGCACACCAAGAGATGTCATGGGGCGTAGGGATGTATTTTGGCAAAGAAAAAAAGCGGTTTAAGGTGACGCTCAGCACCGTGGGCGATTAGGCGAACCAGACGGCGGCAGCGATCCCCGCACCAGCCAGCTGGTAGGTGACACCGTGAACGATGCGCTTGGGAAGAGAAACCCCAGAAAGGTCAATTCCCATGGCCGTATCCACGATAACCCGCACGACTTAGGTAGCAAGGATGACCAGTAAAACAATCGCGATCTTCGGCATTTATTGCCATCCCTCCTCGGGGTCGCACTACTGGCTAAATGATAGTGGAAGTATATAATTTGTCAATTTTTTTTTGATCCCTTTTTGATCCCTGTGGCATTTTCAATATATCGATCAATTTGGTTGATGCATCATTGGGAAACGGCTTAAAATAAAGAAAATCCCCGCGATTGGTTATTGAAAAGGCAGAAGTGTCACATGACGCAAGGTTACAACATTCCAACATTCTGCAGAATGTTAGAATGTTGTGGGGAAGAAATATGAAAAATACCACGGTTTATAGGGAGTAAAGAAAACGATCCGTTAGGATCGTTTGCGCAAGAGCACGACAAAAGCGTCAATGCTTCGGCCACCATTGTTGATGTCGGAGACGAGAACAATCTAATCATCCAATTGATCAACCGGGATGTCAGAAAATTCCTGCTTTGCTGTATCCCGAACCTGTTTCAAGGTCGGCATCTCGTATTGATTCCAGAAGATTGCCTTTTCGCCCCACAGGATTCCTACATACATGGTGATCTCCAGAGAGTTCAATAGACCAGTTGCTTAATAAGGTTTTAGCCGTTTTTTTGAAAAATCATTGGCTTAAAATAAGGGTTTTTTGTATCAAATTTCCTCTAAAAATTATTAAGCAACTGGTCTAATGTTCTATTTTGATGTGTAGCATGCAATGTGGAAAAATTACAAAGATCACCGCGGGAAACCGCTGAAACAACAAAGGTGTCATGGGGTGTAGGGAGAAAAAAAGACCGTAAAAATCTATGTACGGTCTACAGATTTGAGGTGTTTAGTATAAAGAGCATAGTCAATGCACTGGCCAACGCCGACGGTATTGATGAAGTCAACAAGCAAAGCATCAATCATTTTTTGAGTCAGTTTTCGATCCCGCTTTAAGCGCCGAAAATCTTTTGAGGAAATATCATTCATGTGCCGATTGCGTTCAATCGACGCAAGGGACTCACTGCGGTACTTCTTAGCTTCTTTGGTCAGTAAATTTAAAAACTCACCTCTGGTCATCACCATGCCTCTTCTGTGGGAAGTTCTAATGTCAAGGGTATGCAATCCATGTGGTAAAGTCAACAACCCGCAAACCCGCAAACTTATTTCAATAATCCGTGAAAAAATTTCCAGATAAGATTTTTTTAATCTCTCCATGGGACCGATATCAAAAACCACTATGCAAAGCAAAATTCACGTTTTACGCTTTAGGGCGAAAAATGGCGACATTTTTGAAGCGATTCGAAACGGCACAAAGCGTGTTGAAACGCGGGCCGCCTCAAAGAAGTTTCGCGGAATACGCGCCGGTGATACGCTGAAACTCGTCTGCGGAAAGCAATCGTTCGAAAAAAAAGTGAAACGCGTCCATTTATTCCGAACGATCGAATCTCTCCTGCGCCGATATTCCGTAAAGGCGATCAACCCGAACGTCGACAGCAAGGAAGAACTGGTCCGGCTCTATTACAGTTTTCGAGGATACCGTCAGGCAATAAAACGATACGGACTTATCGCGATGGAGTTGAAATAAGATAAAATTTTACGTCACTGAAAACAGTGCGTTTTCCATGGAACATCATACTATAAAATTAGGGAGGCACAGGCATTACAAAGGGAACAAATACGAAGTTATCGGGGTTGAAAAGCATAGCGAAACGCTCGAAGACCTCGTGTTGTATCGGGCCTGCTATGGCGCCTTCGACATGTGGGCGCGCCCCATAGGAGAATTTTGCGGTGATGTTGAGGCGGGCGGGAAGCGCGTGGCGCGGTTTGAGTATATCGGCGAATAACACGTTGAACCCTCATCCATGAATGAGCAAAAACCAAAAGTGGGAATCGGCGTACTGATAGCCAAAGACGGAAAAATTCTTTTAGGCAAGCGGAAAGGTTCGCACGGTTCCGGAGAATACTCATTCCCGGGCGGGCACTTGGAGTATATGGAGTCGTTTGAAGAATGTGCCAGAAGGGAAACACGGGAAGAATGCGGCATGGAAATCGAAAACGTGAGGTTTCAATTCGTATCGAATACCAAAAAATACAGTCCGAATCACTATGTGCATATCGGCCTTGTTGCCGATTGGAAATCCGGGGATCCGAAAATTCTTGAGCCGGATAAATGCGAATCGTGGGGATGGTATGATATGACGCGCCCTCCCGAACCGATGTTTGAATTATCCAAGCAGGGGATTGACTGTTTCAAAAGCGGAAAGAATTATTTTGATGCGGAAAACTCCTGATGACAGCTACGCGGTGTTTCACGCTGAAACCCGCCCTCACACAACATTCTCACATTCTTAAGAATGTGAGAATGTTGTACCGGTGAAGAAGGAAACGCTATATGTTATTATGGATGAAAAAAAGATTTTAATTCGGTCTTCTGCGGGAGTTGATATTTCCGCCGCCGTGCACTATCCGAAGAAACAGTCGGACCGGCTTGCAATTCTTGTTCCCGGGTATCTCGACAGCAAGGATTATGTTCATCTTGTTATGCTTGCGGAAGATTTGAGCCACATAGGATATACGGCCGTCCGGTTTGATCCCGCGGGGACATGGGAGAGTGAAGGAGATATTTCCGAATACACGATTGCAAGAGAATTGGATGATGTCGGCGATATTATTTCTTTTATGCTTCGGGAGAAAACGTATTCTTCCATAGCGCTTGCCGGCCATAGCCGGGGCGGGGCGGTTTCCATTTTGTACGCCGCGCGCGATCCGAGAATTTCGGCGGTTTGCGCGATTATGGCGCCGCCAGCCCTTCGCAGGGTCGCTTCCGATGAAAAGATTGCGCGGTGGAAAAAAGACGGCTTTCGCGCTTCGTTAAAGAATGTTCCCGATAGCATGAACGAGAAAGTTTTTAGAGTGCCGTATGCGGTGGTCGAAGAGAGTATAAAATACGATCTGCCGGCAGAGGTCGGCAAACTTCATATTCCACTGCTTTTGATCGCGGGCGACAATGACGAACAGGTTTTGCCTCGCGATGTTAAAAAAATATACGAACTCGCTCATGAGCCAAAGAAATTCATATCACTCAAGGGGGTGGGTCATGTGTATCGCCGTTTTCCGGAGCAGATTAAAATGGTGAATGAGGTTGTTCTCGCTTTTTTAGAATAATTACGCGATTATGAAAGATTTATCCAGAAGGGAATTTTTTAAGATAAGCGCGGGCGGTCTTGCGTTTCTTTCCGAACTTTCAGTTTCGCGGGAGGCGCGGGCGAAGCTCGAAGAAATTTTTGCCGAACGGGCGTTTGTTGAGGAGGATTATGAAAAGGGCATTGATCGCCTGCGGACTGCCGTATTTGAAAAGGAAATCGAAAGCAACTGGCTCTTCGTGGAAAAAGGCAAAAAACACGGATGGCTCGATATCGGCAAGGATATGTCTATTGATTCGGGATCGAGTATCGAGCTGTTGCCGATTCTTGAAGATAGAGACGTTTCGCGAATGCATTTTTCTCACACGCACCCGATTGCGGTTTTGAAAGCGGACAAGGAAATATCGGAGCCGGAACTTGAGGACGCAAAAAAGGTGCGGAAAAGCAATCTGCCCTCCCTGCCCTCCCCGGCTGATATCAGAACGCGCGCGCTTCAAAAAATTTTTTTGAGAAGCAATAATTTGCCGCAGAAACTTGAGCATTCGGTATTTGATCCGTCCGGCCGCTGGTTTTATGACGTCGATGTTGACCACCCAATGATCGCTTTGATAACAAAAAAAGAAAATCCCGTTCCCGAAGACGCCCCCGATACGGACAAGCTCGTTCCTTCTCCGGGGGAATCGGCAATGATGCGTATGGGGTTTGAGATTGCGGGTCAGCAAGATTATTTTCGCCGCGAGAAGCGAATTGCCTTGGAGCCGCTCCTGCGATTTCAGGAACGGATGAAAAAAGAATGGGGTGTTGAGTTGCGGTATGAGCCCTATCCATAATATTCGCGCCGATACTTGCCGTTTTTATTTATTTTGATATCATAAAACGTATATGAAAACACCTCTTCAAAAATATTTTTTTATCCCCCCACCAAAAATCCATGGGCTTATGCCCGTGGATAAATGGCGGACAGTCGCAAGGCGCATAGATAAATACCAC
>MHQO01000079.1:778-3652 GCA_001820675.1 Candidatus Sungbacteria bacterium RIFCSPLOWO2_01_FULL_47_10 | reverse complement strand
ATGGGTGCGCGGGCGGAGGAATTGCATGTCGATAGCGGGGGTAATTTTTTTATAGTTTCTTCTCCCGTCACAAGCACCAATAATAATTTTATTACGGTTTCGGTATGGGGAACCAAATGGAACCTGTTTATCGACCGATGGGCGCGGGTCATGGGCGCCGACGAGAAAGATCTGAATTATGCCGAAATCAAAGCGGGACACCTCGTCACTTTTGAAGGAAAATACAGCACCCAATATAAATATCTTGATGTAAAAACCCTGAAAGACGAATCCGTCGGAACGCCGGTCATCAATCCCACATGGCCGAAGCTACTTCAAGCGCCCTCCTCGGTTGCTGTTGTCCAGGCGGTGCAGCCAGCGGAAAATATAAGCGTTCAATCCGCGGCAGAGCCGCAGGTTGTGGGGGTGTCAATTGAGAAAACTGAAACCGCGAAATCACCGGGCCTTCTTACGAAGTATCTCAAAATATTTATGTGGGATGATGAAGTTGCATATCTTCAAAAATTTTTGATAGAACGTAACTATCTTGCCGCGGGAAGCGCAACCGGTTATTTTGGGGCGCTGACTGAAGCTGCCGTGCGATCGTTTCAGAAATCGAACGGGCTTGAACCGGTTGGCGCGGTTGGTCCGCAAACTCGAGAGATTATCAACAATCCTTCGCAAAAAATTATTGATTCATCCGCCGCTTCCTCGGTTGAGCCACCGCCTTCCCCGGCGTCGTCCGATAGCGCGGTTTCTGAAGAATCACCCTCCGAATCCTCTTTTTCATCGGGCAATGGTTTCACCCGGTATCTCAAACCCTCTATGAGCGGAAGCGAGGTTACGCGCCTGCAGGAGTTTCTTGTCGGGCAGGGATTCCTTTCCGAAGACAGTGTTACCGGCTATTTTGGAAATACTACGCTCGGAGCGCTTCGCATGTTTCAGGAGGAATACGGAATTGAGCCGACGGGCACGCTTGGTCCTGTCACGCGAGCAAAGATGAATGGATTGCTTGAAGGAGGCGCCGTTTCGGCATCTTCTCCGCCCGCATCCGAATCGACTGCTCCAGCCCCGGGCGATACCGGCAGGGCTGACGAAGAAAAATCCGGACTCACACTCTTTTTGATGCAAGGATATATCGG
Organism: Candidatus Sungbacteria bacterium RIFCSPLOWO2_01_FULL_47_10; assembly: GCA_001820675.1. Taxonomy (GTDB): domain Bacteria; phylum Patescibacteriota; class Minisyncoccia; order Sungbacterales; family GWA2-42-14; genus 2-01-FULL-47-10-A. The sequence goes on along the minus strand of MHQO01000079.1, from coordinate 2,531 downwards.
CGGAGAAGTGAAGCTTTTGCAGGAGTTTTTGATCGCTCACGGGTATTTAGCCCAAGGAAACGCTACCGGAATATTCGGTCTTCTGACCGAATCCGCGGTAAAAGAGTTTCAGCTCGATAACGGCATCTCGCCAGTCGGAACGGTCGGTCCGCAAACGCGGGCGGTGATACATACGTTGCTCACGCAGTGATACGATGTCAGCTTTTCCGAAGTCCGACTTCCACATGACTTATGATGTACAATATTTCTTCAAATCGTTTCGGAAAAGAACCTCTGTCGCTAAAACAAAAGCACGCGTCAAAAGTCCTCCATATTCTCAAGAAAAAATATCCGAACGCGAAAATCGCCCTGAAGTATGACACCAATTTTCAACTGCTTGTTGCCGTTATTTTGTCTGCCCAATGCACGGATAAAAAAGTGAATGAGGTAACCGAGCCGATCTTCAGGAAATATAAAACAGCGGCCGATTTTGCGCGCATCCACCAAAAAAAATTTGAAACGATGATCCGCCCGACCGGGTTTTACCGCGCAAAGGCAAAAAATATTCTGGAGACGGCAAAGATCATTCGGGACAAATTTGGCGGAATGGTGCCCAAAACCATGCCAGAGATGCTGACGCTCAAAGGTGTTGCCAGAAAAACCGCGAATGTTGTTTTGGGAAATGCGTACGGCGTCGTTGAGGGGATCGCGGTTGATACACATGTGATACGGCTTTCCCGGCGCCTTGGGTTTTCACAGCATAGTGATCCGGTAAAAATAGAGCAGGATCTCATGAAGTTATTGCCGAAACAAGAATGGTTCAAGATCACGTACCGCCTGATCGAACATGGTCGCGCAATCTGCACGGCAAAAGACCCCCGATGCGATCTCTGCCCGCTGAAAAAAATATGCCCTTCGGCATTTCAATTTCCACGGTTTAAAAAATGACAATTGCCCCTTGGGTGAGGGATGGCGCGTTGTGAATAACTTTTTTGCGTATGCCGGCGTTTTAGAATACGATGGTGATATTCAAAATCGAATATGTTTTATCAAGAGCCGGGGCGGCCCTATACTGTCGTATAAGGCAGAGGAACTGACCTCATAACCCCCGCAGCAACTTGTTTGCCAGAACAGACGAAAGTTTGTTTTAGGGCCGAATTAAGTGCTCATCAGCCCCGAACGGGGGACGATAAATTTTTTATCAAACCCGCTTTGTGCGGTTTTTTCATACAAAGCTAACGAGCAAATAATATCAATCAATATCGCGAAGCAAATATCCATATATCAGATATGTATGGATATCACTGATATTTATTGATATTGGTTGTTAATGAAATGAAAAATACTTATACAGCCGAGTCGGTAACATCCGGGCATCCGGACAAGGTTTGCGATCAAATTTCCGATGCGATACTTGATGCGTATCTTGAGCAGGATCCGAAATCGCGCGTTGCGGTTGAAACGTTCGGATCCCACGGCATGCTCATCATTGGAGGCGAGGTGACATCTTCGGGAGACATTGATGCCGCGGAAATCGGAAGGTCGGTGTATCGCGATATCGGCTACGAAGACAATTTGAATATCATTACGAACATCGTTCAGCAGTCGCCCGACATCGCTCAGGGCGTGGATACCGGAGGGGCCGGAGATCAGGGCATCATGTACGGCTATGCGACCGATGAAACTCCCGAATTCATGCCCCTTGCGTCCTCCCTGTCTCATCGTTTAACGCGAGGGCTCGAGAGGTTGCGCAGGGAAGATCCGGAATGCTCAT
>MHQO01000079.1:0-692 GCA_001820675.1 Candidatus Sungbacteria bacterium RIFCSPLOWO2_01_FULL_47_10 | reverse complement strand
AAAAAGCTAATTTCACCTCTGATCGGGGATGTTTCGGATGTTGAAATTTTGGTGAACCCGACCGGAAAATTCGTTATCGGCGGGTTTGCGTCCGATACCGGCCTGACCGGGCGAAAAATTATGGTAGATACGTACGGCGGACAGTTTGGGCACGGAGGAGGAGCATTTTCAGGGAAGGATCCGACAAAAGTGGATCGATCAGCCGCGTATATGTGCCGGTTTGTCGCAAAAAACCTTGTTGCGAACGGACTCGCAAAACGCTCCATGGTGTCGGTGGCATATGCCATCGGGCGGGCCGATCCCGTCATGGTTCACGCGGAAGATGAAAACGGGAACGATTTGAGCGGCCGAGTTTTGTCCGTATTTGATTTTCGCCCGCGCGCGATCATCGAGCGGCTTGATCTCATGCGCCCGATTTATTTCGTGACGGCCTCCTACGGCCACTTCGGAAAAGCGGGACTGCCGTGGGAAGAAATCATTCAGTTCTGAACGAAGAATGAAGAATTACGGATTAAAAATGCTGGATAGGGTTTATTTCAAAAAGCATGCCCTGTGAATGGGCTGTTTTTTGTCTGCGCTGGCGTGATATAGTATATACATATGACTGACAGATATTTCAAAAGCAGGTTTCTCTATAAAAAAAAGAAACGGAGGATTTTGAATCTTCGCGCGCTTTTTTTTATTGCGATTGT
>MHQO01000078.1:2896-10909 GCA_001820675.1 Candidatus Sungbacteria bacterium RIFCSPLOWO2_01_FULL_47_10 | reverse complement strand
CCTTGCGGCATGTAACGAGAAATACTCCGCCCTCACTCTTGAAAAATTTCCAAAAAACATCCATAATGTTAAAATGTTAAAAAAGCATGATGGAGGGCGTGGCGTGTTGGCTTGGGCAAAAGAGCTCTTTTACATTCTTAAAATTTTTCTTCTTAAAATATCGAGCATTGTTTTTCCGGTGTCCCGGGGAAATTTTGACCCCGAAAAACAAAATATCGTACTTGTGTATGGTTTTGGCGTGTCCCCGAGCGTTTTTATTCTGTTAAAAAGAAAATTTGAAGATAGTGGGTACAATGTCCTCATACCCGATCTTGGTTGGGCGATAAAAGATATCGATATCCACGCGCGGCGTTTTGTACGCTTCACGCGCGAACAAGAGAAGATACTGAAAGAAACATATCAAAAAAAATTATCGGACATAAAAGACCGGACACTTTTTCTCGGACACAGCATGGGAGGGCTCATAATCCTTTCGGCACAAAAACAAGAACCGACATTAAAAGCTTTTCCGATACTAACGCTGGGGACGCCACTGCACGGTTCTCCCCTCGCGTATACCATTCCCTTTCTTAAACCGGGAAGGGAAATGCTTCCGAATTCACAGTGGCTCTGCGCATTATATAAAGATATACGACAAACTCCGCCAAAACTCATCCAGGTAAAAGCGGTGAGGGACGAGTTCGTTCCTAAGAAATATAGCCACATTGAAGGATTTCCGGCCCATACTGTGCCGATTACGGGACATGCCGCACTTCTATTTGAACTAACCCCGAAGATGATACAAAAAATTCTTGAAGAACAAAGAGGGCCGTCTCGCTAAAAGCGGGGCGGATTTTTTAAACTTCTAATGGGGACCCGAAACTTGAAGTAAAATAGGAAACCAAAAAACCCGACTCGCACAAAGTGATGATCTGGAATTTTTATATTACACCCCATACCTCTAAACTCCCTCCTCCTTCAATTTTTCAACCATCTCTTTCGCTTTCTTCGACAGTTTTTTCGGCGTCTCAATTTTTATCTCAATCAGCAAATCCCCTCTTCCGTATCCCTGACGCGAAGGAACTCCCTTTCCTCTTACTTTTAAAATGTCGCCGTGCTCCGTTCCTTCCGGAATTTTCAGTTTAATCGCCCCGTCCGGGGTTGAAATATCTACCGCCCCTCCGAGCATTGCGGTTGAGAACTTGATGGGCAGAAGCATAATCAAATCATCTCCCTGCCGCTTATACGCGCCATCATGAATAACGTGAACCCTGACAAATAAATCTCCCGGCACACCCCCGAATGCGGATGCCTCTCCTCTCCCGGACATTTTAATCAGCTCGCCCGATTCAATACCCTTCGGAATAACGATATCGATCCGATCGAGGGAACGCACCACACCCTTTCCAAAACAATCACGGCATATGACTTCCGGAACCTGGCCCCTTCCCTGGCAATCGGGGCATACGCTTACATGGGAAAACGTACCAAGAAATGTTTTTTGTTTCTTCTCAAGCCTGCCCGAACCACGGCATTTTGTGCATGTTTTCAACTTCGTCCCCGGTTCCGTTCCGACTCCCTCGCAATGCGGGCATTTTGTTAATTTCTGTATTTGAACTTCATGCCTTCCTCCCGCAAAAATTTCCGCAAACGGCACTTCAAGATCGATCTGAATATCCCTCCCGCGTTTCGTTTTTGTTCCACCTCTCGCACCCCCCGATCCTCCGAACATATCCTCAAACACATCGCCGAAATCAAAATCTCCGAATCCACGAAAACCCTCGCCTCCGAAGTCAAATCCCGGGAAACCGAATCCCCCCTGCCACTGGCCGCCGCCGGAACGAGCGCCCTCGAATACCGCGCCGAACTGGTCATACTGCTGCCTCTTTGTGTCGTCCCCGAGTACTTGATAGGCCTCATTAATCTCCTTAAAACGCTCCTCTGACCCACCGTGTTTATCCGGATGAAACTGATGCGCGAGCTTCCGATATGCTTTCTTGATATCGTCTTTGGATGCATTTTGCGGGACCTGTAAAATTTTGTAGTAATCTTTTGACATATAAATATGACTATGAATTATATATGCAGAATGTCGAATATCGTTGACTGGAAATGAGGTGTATATTTAAGTGGTCCTACTTGTCTATACAGTAATTGTGGATACGTTAGATAGAATTGGCGGCGTTGAAATTATGAATTTTTGATTCGACCTTTGACGGTTAAAATGCACATCTGCCGGCGTCCGTCTGTCCAGCGACTGGTGCCTTCGTTCGGTGTTGTAAAACAGGAAGTATTCGGCAAGCCCATTCTCCGCTTCAGCGATATTCCGGTACGACTTCAGAAACACGTTTTCGTATTTGACCGTTCGCCACAGCCGCTCGGTAAAAATATTGTCCATACATCTCCCTCGTCCGTCCATGCTGATTTTAATTTCTCGAGCGAGAAGGATTTTGGTAAAATCATTGTCGGTAAACTGTGTTCCCTGATCACTGTTGAATATTTCGGGAATGTTTTCTTGAGGCGTTGCGTTCAGCGCGGCAATGCAGAAATCGGATTCGAGCGTCGGAGAAACGCGCCAAGCGACAACATACCGTGAGTACCAGTCCATAATCGCAACAAGGTAGGCCCATCCGTCCTCAAGCCGGAGATAGGTGATGTCTGTTCCCCAGACGTGGTTCGGATGAGTAATGGAGAGATTTCTCAGGAGATAGGGGTATTTCTTGTGGGAAGGTTCTGATTCGCTTGTTTTTGGCCTTTTCTTTGGGTAAATCGCTTCAAGTCCCATCAAGCGCATAAGGCGGCGCGTCCGGTGTCTGCCAATATGAATCGTGTGGTCGTCGGCAAGCGCGTCTTTCATGCGGCGCGAGCCGTAGAAAGGGCGGCGGGTATATACTTCGTCAATGGCGCGAGTGATCAAGACTTCTTCGGGATCCGGGATCGGTTTGTAGTAGAAACTTGCCCGTGAGACACCCATGAGTTCCGCTTGTCTTGAAATGCTGATGTCCGTGTGCGAAGGGTCAACGAGCGACACTTTCTTTTCATGGCTCAAGCTGGAATTTTTTTTTGAGCCAGCCGAGCTCGATGTCCCGCTGTCCGATTACGCGATACAGTTCATCAATAAGTTCGCGTTCCGGTTTTCCTTCTTTGGCGCGTTTGTCGGTGAAAACGGATGATATGTTTTCCAGCAGTATTTTTTTCCATTGCTGAACCTGGGTCGGATGGACTTCGTGGTCGGATGCGATCTGGCTTACTGTTTTATCGCCCTTGATTGCCGCAAGGGCAACGGCCGCCTTTTGCTGAGGCGTAAATATCTTTTTCATCTCTGAATTATACCACCATTTTCTATCTAATATACCTGTCTAAATTTATGGGACCATTATATATATTCTATCATCTTCCGCGATGCGATTCAAACATACATATGCATTCTGCATTCATAATTTTTAAAGCATTAGTTCTTCTTTTTCGACCTGAATCTTCTCTTTTTTTACAAAACCTGAAGAAATAAGAATGATGAGAACCGGCCAAAAGAACAAAAGTGAAACGTAATAAAAAACGAACGCAACCGACCGAAGCATAAGAAAAAAACCGAACGTAAAAATTATGGGAATATATTCTTTAAACGGCCCGATGATCTTCCGCGTCCGGAGAGATACAAACTCGTACATTACGTTCACAACTTTTTCGTTTCCGGTAAGCGGAATTCCAAAATTTTCGGAGTATGACGCCCTTTGTTCGCGCACAACGCTATCGATAACGGACTCGGGGACATTCTGTGCTTGATGTGAAAGTTGTTCCCTGACGTTCCGGCTGATAAACTCGTCTATGGTGTCGCTCGTCCTGAAGCCGGGCAATACAGCCGCGATGGGCCCCTCAAGCGTATCGGCGATTTTGAAAAAAATACTGCCGGGAAGAAGGTAGGAAATCAAATCCATATCTTCCCGAAATCCTGCAAAATAAACCATGCTGAAGACAATGGCAAGTCCGGTAAAAAACATTCCAAGATTCCTTTTCACGATCCGCACCGGAGACGTTTTCACCGATGACGCATAATCGTGCCGTATCAGGCGATAACTCAAAAAAAGCATAAGCGTTCCGAGGAGTATCCCCCACGCAAAAATATTTGCAAACGGAAACGATATGTACATGAGGACGACGGAAAAAAACAATGCCGCGGCCCCCACCCAGAATGTCTTTACAAGGATTGAAAAAAGCGAAAAAAACGCAATAAATAGGGGGGCAAAAATAAGATGCCACAACTCATACGGCCGCTCCAAAACGTCGCCGTATGTAAATACCGAAAGCCGCATGGATGCCCAGCCAAGAAAGAATCCGAAGATCACCAAAACCGCGCCGAGGGATGTCTCTTTCATCAAAACGCCATTGCGCAAAAAAGTCGGTTGTGGTGTTTCTGGTGCTTCCGCCACTCTAAAAAACACAAAACACAATAAACCCTCTATGTTTTAAAAAGTTTATTCTTTGTGCTGTATGTATGTGTGCTTTACTATATTCGTACTTTGTGTCAGTCGTATCTACTCAACGCTGTTCTTATGAAAAGGCGCGAGAGAGCATATTTTTTCACTCGGGTTGGCAGTGGGATCATACAAGTATATACAATAAAGGCGGTAAAAAAATACGCTTTTGAGCGCCTTACTCAATTTTGTGAGCAGTTACTGTCAGTCAGTTTTATCTTCAAATTCCGCATCTTTGACAGTACCATTGTCCTCGTTTTTTTGCTTGTCATGTTTTCCACCTTCGGCTTCTTGGGTTCCTTCTTTATCCGCGCCGCCGCTCGCCTTATACAGAATCTCCCCCGCCTTCTGTGTTGACTGCCCAAGCGCCTGAGAGGCCGTTCGAATCGCCTCAAGGTTCTCCCCGTCTTTCACATTCTTCAAGTCGTTGATTTTGTCCTCGATTTCTTTTCTTGATTCTGCCGGAACTTTTTCACCGGCGTCCCGAAGCGCTTTCTCGGCAGTATAAATCATTTGGTCAGCGATATTTTTTGCCTCAATCAATTCCCGCCTTTTTTTGTCTTCCTCCTGATGCAATTCCGCGTCTTTTTTCATTTTTTCAATCTCTTCTTTGGAAAGGCCGCTTGATGCCTCAATTCGTACCGACTGCTCCTTGCTGGTCGCCTTGTCCTTTGCCTTTACCGATAGCACTCCGTTCACATCGATATCAAACACAACTTCAATCTGCGGAATCCCGCGAGGTGAAGGCGGCAGACCGTCGAGAATGAATCGGGCAAGTGTTTTATTGCCCGACGCCATTTCGCGCTCCCCCTGCAAGACGTGAATTTCGACCGTGGTCTGACCGTCCGCCGCAGTTGAAAAAATCTGCGACTTGGAAGTCGGAATTGTCGTATTTTTCTCGATTAGTTTCGTCATAATGCTTCCGAGCGTCTCAATTCCAAGTGAAAGCGGAGTAACGTCGAGAAGCAGCACGTCCTTCACCTCGCCTTCAGGCCGCCTGCCTTCATCCTTTGCGGAAAGTATTTCCCCTTGAACGGCGGCTCCGATTGCGACAACTTCGTCCGGATTCACCCCCTTGTGCGGTTCTTTACCGAATGCTTTTTTAATCGCGTTCTGAATCGCGGGCATGCGGGTCTGGCCGCCGACAAGAACAATTTCGTCGATATCTTTGATTTCAAATCCTGCTTCCTTGACCACCTGCTTTGTCAAATCGATAGAACGATCAATCATGTCGCGCACCAATTCCTCGAGTTTAGCCCGTGAAAAACGAAGTACCAAATGCTTCGGCCCATTCGCATCCGATGTGATAAACGGCACATTCAATTCGCTCTCAACTGTGGTTGAAAGCTCATGCTTCGCTCTCTCGGCCGCCTCTTTCAACCGCTGGAGCGCCAATGTATCCTTTGAAAGATCAATTCCTTCCTGCTTCCTGAATTCTTCCATGATCCATTTGATGATGCGCTGGTCGAAGTCATCTCCCCCGAGATGCGTATCGCCTCCCGTTGCTTTCACTTCAATCGTGCCCTCAGATACCTCAAGCACGAAAACATCAAATGTTCCGCCACCAAAATCATACACGACGATTTGCTCATCATTCTTTTTGTTCAACCCGTATGCCAAAGCCGCCGCGGTGGGTTCATTGATGATGCGGCGGACCTTGAAACCCGCAATCTCGCCTGCGGCCTGCGTCGCTTTTCTTTGAGAATCGTCAAAATACGCCGGCACGGTAATAATCGCTTCTTCGATTTTCATGCCAAGTTTTTCTTCCGCGTCCTGTTTCAACTTTTGAAGCACCATCGCTGAAATTTCCTCCGGCCGGTACGATTTTGCCTGCCCTAATCCTGTCGAAGGATCAGCCATTTTTATTTCAACACCGCCGTTTGGGGATCGGTGAATATCATACGGAAGCCATTCTGCATCGCGACCGACTTCCTTGTCCTCGAATTTTCGTCCGATAAGCCGTTTTGCGGAAAATATGGTATTTTTCGGATTCGTAACCGCCTGACGCTTTGCAAGAAGCCCGGCAAGCCGGTCCCCGGATTTTGAAATCGCAACCATCGAAGGGGTCGTGCGATTCCCCTCCTTGTTTTCGACAATCTTCGGCTCACCCGCCTCGACGATCGCCATTGCGGAGTTAGTTGTGCCGAGATCAATTCCTAAAATCTTCATAATTCTTCAAAATAGCAAGAAGTATCTATGAATATCGCAAGGCGAATATCCACATGTATCTGATATTCTTTGATACGTATAGATATCCATGGATACTTATTGTATTGTACGATATTTTTGCATGTTACATTGAAATATATTAGACCAGTTGCTTAATAAGGTTTTAGCCGTTTTTTTGAAAAATCATTGGCTTAAAATAAGGGTTTTTTGTATCAAATTTCCTCTAAAAATTATTAAGCAACTGGTCTATTATATAATCTTTACGACCTGGGATTTGGCTTAAAAAACCAAATCTCAAATCATAAATTGCTCTCTGAAAAACAAAGAGGAGGCGACGATATGCCTGAATACATAATCATTTATACAATCGGAGAATCGTTTAGTGCTTGCATGCCTATATCGGCAATGGAAAGCATGATCAATCTCTGCAATTCTCTTCTTCCTCTTTTTCATAATTCGTTACGCTCCCAGACCATGGGTGGATCGTTCGATCGAACTCGTTAGGTTCGGTTTTTTACTTCCGAAATCTTCCGAAGTCGGACTTCGGAAAGAAGTCCGACTTCGGTCAATCATTATCGTTTTATTTTCACTTGAACCTTCTTGCTTTTTATTTGCCTTTTGATAGTACCACTCTCGCGGGTCTCAACACCTGCCCGCGAAGCAGATACCCCTTTTGTATTTCTTCAACAATCATTCCTTCTTCTCTATCCGATTCAACCTCCGAAACCGCTTCGTGGTATACGGGGTCGAATTTTTGCCCCTCGGACCGCATCTCTTCAAGCCCCCTTCGCTTCAATATGTCGAGCAGTTGCGAACGAATCAGCAAAATCCCCTTCCCGACTTCATGCGGCAACCAATGACCCATCGCCAAATCGAAACTGTCGAGAATGGGAAGAACATCCTGAATCAATCCGTGCGCCACAAAGCGCGCCATGTCTTCAAAACGTTTTCCTTCGTCTTTTTTGTAATTTATAAAATCCGCTTTTGTTCTCTGCCAGCCATCAAGATATTCCTTGCGCTCGCTGTGGCACGATGTTAAATCCTCTTTTAATTTCTTTACTTTCGCCGCCATGTTTATTTCACCCGACTCTTCGTCAATAATGAATTCAAGACTCTCGTTATCTTTTTTTTCTTCACCCATAGCACCGATAATCACGGACCTGAACGGATTTTCACAAATCACAGATACTTCTCGCGCAAATCTGTGATCTGTGCATATCTGTTCGGAACCTGTGCTAATCCGTTATATCAAGCAAGTACTCAAATAAAGATATGTTCTTCCGATAATCCATCCGCTTCGGACCGAGAATCGCAACCACCGTTTCCTTCTTTTTGGGGGTCGCAACCGACGAAATAATCATGCCGTAGTTCCGGGCTTCTTTAATCGGATTTT
>MHQO01000078.1:2511-2880 GCA_001820675.1 Candidatus Sungbacteria bacterium RIFCSPLOWO2_01_FULL_47_10 | reverse complement strand
AACCGGCTTTTGAAGGTCCCCGGGGTCGAAAAATTTCGACATTTCCTCATCGATAAAATCGGCAAGTCCTCCGAATTCTTCAAGCGCTTTTTGGTCATGGAATTCCGGATGTTTGAGCATCTCCGAAAGGCCAGTTTTGTAAAACAACTCCTCGCCATGAAGCCCCGCAAGCGCAAAACATTCTGAAACTTCCGAAAGCATTCGCGCGGTACTTTTCAAAAATTCGTCATCTTCGCGAATGCGAAAAATATTCTTAAGAAGCGTTCGTTCGTCATCGCTGAAGAACGTCTCTCCCGTGATGCGCTCCTCGATAAAAAGCCGGTATCCTTTATCGGTGGGCACTCTTCCCGCTGATGTGTGCGGCTGTTC
>MHQO01000078.1:0-2502 GCA_001820675.1 Candidatus Sungbacteria bacterium RIFCSPLOWO2_01_FULL_47_10 | reverse complement strand
CCGCCTCGTCAAGTGCCGCAAGCTCATTCCGAACCGTTGCCGAACTATACGGTAAGAGGTATTTTTCCACAATCTGTTTTGACGCAACGGGAACGGCGGTGTCGATGTACTCCTGAATAAGCGCATATAATATGGATTTTTGCCGCTTCTTCAGCATATAATGGCATTATAGGAAAATTAGCACTCCCCTGTCAAGAGTGCTAAAATATGATTTGTATTCCTTTTGATTCTTTCGGTGCGCCAGAGTATGATGGAAACGTCATGGACATATTCAACTCGCTCTCAAGAAAAAAAGAAGAATTCAAGCCGCTCTTTGACGAAAAAATCAACATGTTCGTCTGCGGGCCGACCGTGTATGATTCATCCCATATCGGACATGCTCGAACGTATGTTTTTTTTGATGTTGCCGTAAAATTCCTCCGGCATGCGGGATATACCGTCTTTTATCTTCAAAACGTCACCGATATCGACGACAAAGTCATCATACGGGCCCGTGAATTGGGGCAAAATCCCCTCTTTTTGTCGCGCCATTATGCAAGAGAATATTTTCAGGATATGAATGAATTGAAAATTTCTTCGGTATCAAAATATGCGCCCGCAACGAAATACATCCCGCATATCATTGTTCAAATAAAACGTCTCGTTCAAAAAGGATATGTTTATACGATATCGGAGGATGGCCTATATTTTGACATAAAAAAATTTTCCGAGTACGGAAAACTGTCCGGGCGCACGGCAGCCGAAGCCGAAGATGCGGTCTCGCGAATCGATGATTCAATCAAAAAAAGAAATAGGGGTGATTTTTGCGTCTGGAAATTCGAAAAACCCGGTGAGCCGTCATGGGCCTCGCCGTGGGGCATTGGCAGGCCGGGATGGCACATTGAAGATACCGCGATCTCGGAACATTTTTTCGGTCCGCAATACGATATCCACGGCGGCGGCATTGATTTGAAATTTCCCCACCACGAATCGGAAATCGCCCAGCAGGAGGCCGCATCCGGAAGAAAGCCGTTTGTGAAATACTGGATGCATACCGGCCACCTTCAAGTTACCGGAACAAAAATGTCGAAATCGCTTAAAAATTTTATCACCATCCGCGACCTATTGAAAAAATATTCCGCAGAATCATTCCGTCTTCTTGTTTTACAGAACCATTACCGCTCGCCCCTGAACTTCACCAATGGATCGATTCGGGCGGCAGAGGAAGGAATTAAGCGAATCGCTGAATGCATTCAACGATTACGCAAAATCACAAATCATAAATCACAAATCATAAATAAATTCCGAGTTCCAAATTCAAAATATTCAAATGATCTGCGCGAAAAATTTTGCGAAGCCATGAATGATGATTTTGATACCCCAAAGGTGATTGCGGAGATTTTTCGATTCATTACAGACACGAACAAAAGAATCGATGCGGGAGAACTTTCAAAAAAAGACGCGCGGGAAATTCTTGTCTCACTCAAAAGAATCGATTCGGTTTTGGGAATTATTCCAATAATAAAACAGAAAAAAATCCCCGAAGTAATAAAAAAACTCTCAGAGGAGCGCGAGCGGTGCCGAAAAGAAAAAAACTGGACTAATGCGGACGCAATCAGACAGGAAATTGAACAAAAAGGATATTCAGTCAAAGACGGCCCGGACGGCCCCCTGGTGCAAAAAAAATAGGAGCTTCCCGCTCCTTTTTGATTATTCAAATACACTTATGGTCCGTCATCCCCGTGAAAGCGTCCCGCACGCGGCGGCGCCGAATTGAGCGCGTCTTTGCGATCGTCCGGCGCTTTTACTGTTCCATCTTTCAAAGATTGTTCAAGCTTTTCAAATTTTCGATAGGCAAGATGGGCATACACAAGGAACCCGAAAGAACCTACGCCCCAAAACCAACTGACAACCACACTTGCAGACGGAATAGTAAGGGTATAAAGAAAACTGGAAACCAAACTAACCAAACTAGCTGCAAAAATAGTAAGGAAAAACACGTGGATAAAATCAAGATTTTTCCCATTTTTTTCCACTACCCTTTTCCCAACCAGTTCATCACGATAATCGTCTTCGTGGGGTTGCATGTATTTCCTCCGAATCTATCAAAGAACCGCCTTTCACAGTTTATACATTGATAATTAACTTGTCAAGGTTGTCTATATCTATTAATTTGGTATAGAGTAGATATACGTTCGTCAACGGATAATGAATTTATCCCGAATCTGCGAATAAAACCTCGACCCGCCCAGGAAAAATCAAATCTGCTTTATATATTCGTAACTGATTCGTAATTCGCTTGTTTCCGACATGGCTACGAAAGACAAAAAACTTCCTTCAGCCCGCATTCCCCCTCAAAATGTCGAGGCAGAAATGTGCGTTTTGGGGTCCCTGATGCTCGACAAAGACGCCGTTTACCGTGTGGCCGATTTCTTGCGCCCGGAGGATTTTTATAAAAACGAGCATCGCGCGATTTACGAAACAATGCTCGAGCTTTTCTCGCGCCACACTCCGATCGACCTT
>MHQO01000077.1:3821-19226 GCA_001820675.1 Candidatus Sungbacteria bacterium RIFCSPLOWO2_01_FULL_47_10 | reverse complement strand
GATCTCCTGCGCATCCCGCGAATATTTCTCGAGCCATTCTTTAACCGTCTCCCCGACAACCGTCTCAACCGCAGTACGCGCTTCGGTATTTCCGAGTTTTGCCTTTGTCTGCCCCTCAAACTGTAATTCGTTATTCCTGATTTTTACGGAAATAACCGCGGTAATGCCCTCCCGGACGTCGTCCCCCGTTAAGCTGTCCTCGTCTTTTTTCACATATTCGTTCTTTTTCGCATAATCGTTCAGAGCCCTTGTAAGCGCGGTCCGGAAACCCGTCAAATGCATGCCGCCTTCGGCGGTGTGGATATTATTCGCAAAAGACATTTCTTTTGGCTGAAGATCGTCGGTGTATTGAAACGCGCACTCGACAAAAACTTTATGAGAATCGATCTCTGCGTCTTTTGCGATGTAAAAGATATTTTCATGTTTCGGGGACTCATCCCGATTGAGATATTTGATATATGAAATGATGCCGCCTTCGAAACAGAAAGAATACGTCTTCCGCAGAAGCGTGCCGTCTTTTGCCTTTTCCTCTTTTCGTTCGTCAATGACCGATATGCGAATGCCCTTGGTGAGGTAGGCCTGTTGTCTTAAGTGTTCAAGTACCGTATCCCAACCAAATCTGGGCATTTTTTCTCCGCCCGAAGCGGATTCTCCTCCGGCGGAAAAAATTTCGGGGTCGGGCTCAAAGGTAACTGCCGTTCCCGTGCCCGAACATTTCCCGATTTTCCTGACCGCGTGTTTTGCTTTTCCTCTGACATATTCCTGCGCCCACAATTTTCCGTCGCGGCACACCTCCGCCCTCATCCACGCCGAAAGGGCGTTCACGACAGAAACACCGACGCCGTGCAGCCCTCCCGAAACCTTATATGATTCGCCCCCAAACTTCGCACCGGCATGAAGCGTTGTCATGACGGTCTCGAGCGCTGATTTTTTCGTCTGCTTATGGATCTCGACAGGAATGCCGCGTCCGTCATCAACCACTCGCACGCGATTCTGCGGAAGAAGGGTAATCGCGATATTCTTCGCATACCCCGCCATCGCTTCATCCAATGAGTTGTCAAAAACCTCCCAAATCAAATGATGCAGGCCGTCGACACCCGTTGATCCGATATACATTCCCGGACGTTTCCTGACCGGCTCAAGCCCTTCAAGAACGTAAATATCCTTCGCGGAATAGTGATCGCCGCCTTCTTTTTTTTCTTTATCCACAGCGGGGTTTCTCTTTAATTTTTTTGCAGTTTTTTTTGCCATTTATAAAGCGTATGGCCCAATGAAAAACCGCATACGTACGCGGTTTTTTTTATATCACGGGGAGTTAAGCTTCTTATCAGAGTATAACAAAATTTTTCTTATTTTTCAATCTTTATAATGAGAAATATTTTTCCTTCGACTCGGAACATTGCGGCTGTGAGTAATCCCCCGGTTAAGCCCCTAACGAGTGTTTCATGACATATTATTTCCTTACCGCCCAGTCCCTGGTTTCAAGCGACGTGACGATTTTCTCCATAATCGCATTCACCTCCTTGTCGGTAAGCGTCCGATCGGCTGATTCGAATTTCAGATGAAACGCCAGACTTTTTTTGTCGTTATGCCGCATGTCTTCATCGTAAAAATAATCAAAAAGATCCGTGTCAACAAGCATCTCCCCGCCCGCATTCTCAATCACATTCAACACTGTCTCCATTTTCAGATTAAAGGGAACGATCACGGCAACATCGCGAATAATTGTGGGATACTTCGAAATCTGGCGATATTCCGACTCGTCCTCAACCAATCTCGTAAGCGATTGGATGTCGATTTGAACTGCAGTAACTCTCGCTTTTGTTTTCATGCGTTCTAAAACTGCCGGGCGGATCTCGCCGATCATGCCGATTGATTCATCGCCGATCCGTATGGTTGCGGCCCGATGAGGATGAAACATCCGCAACCCCTGGTCGTCTTTCCCCTTCCCCGGTTCAAAAACGTCACCATATATATGCTCCGTAATTCCTAATGCTTCAAGAATGCCGTCAATCGCGCCTTTTAATTCATAAAACAGGCCTTCGCCGCTTTCGCCTTTTTCCGCGACGGCTAAAACGAGTTGTTTTCTCTCTACGAGACCGTGTCTTTGGTCGGTGACATGGTCCAGAGAGAATGATTTTGCGATACCAAAAAGCTTAACCGAATCAAAATGCCGGAGATTTTCCGAAACCTGCCTCACATATTTTGTCAGCGGCCGGCGCAACAAATATTTTGTCTCGGGGCTTGTCGGATTTCCCAGTTCGACCGATAATAACGCGCTCTCTTCAAAATCTTCCAATTCACGGTCTCCAGTGAATTCATAGGCATAACTTTCTGTGAATCCGAAACCGGACGCGATATCGCGAATCTTGTTTTCCAGAAAAAGCTCGCTATTTCCTTCCGAGGGAACGTATACGCCGTCAGGAAGCTTTGCAGAAATCTTTTCATATCCGTAAAGACGCCCCGCTTCTTCGATCAAATCTTCTTCGCACACTATATCGCGGCGAACGGTCGGAATTTCAACAATAAGTTCAGACCTGTTTTTTTCCTCAACGCGCATGCCGAGATTCGTCAATGACCGCAGATAAAATTCCCGCGGAATATCCTCTCCGATAAGCCGGTTTGCATATTCAATTCGAAATGCGCGTTTTGTGGGTTCAACTTTTTTCGGATATACGTCAATCATCCCTTTTGACTCGCCTCCGGAAAGGCGCAGAATCAGGTCGGCCAACCGCCGCATGGCAAAATCAGAGAGATTCGGGTCTATGCCATGTTCAAACCGATACGACGCATCGGTTTTTATTCCGAGGATTTTTGAACCTCCGCGGATTGCCGCGGGGTCGAAATTCGCGGCCTCAAGCACGATGGTGCGCGTTTCCGAAGAAACGCCCGAATCTTTCCCGCCCTTGATACCCGCGATTGCGGCAGGGTTTTTTGAATCGGCTATGACAAGGATTTCCGGCGACAATGCATACTCCTTATCATCAAGCGCAAGAATTTTTTCGCCCTTTTTTGCCCTCCGCACAACAATGGTTTTGAGTTTATTTTGAATTTGGAATTTTGAAATTTGAAATTCACGTTTTCGATTTTCATTATTATTTAAATCTAACTTAGAGTAATCGAAAACGTGTAGGGGCTGCCCCGTTTCCAGCATTATGAAATTTGCCGCATCCACAAGATTGTTGATCGACTGAAGCCCCAGGAGTTCAAGTCGTTTTTTCATCCATTCGGGGGATTCTTTCACCCGTACTCCGTCAATCACCAGCGCCACATATCTCGCGCAATCGGCCCCTTTTTCGATCTGTACATCAAGCATCTGCCGCGCGATTCCGCTGCTGTATTTTTTCGTCTCTAACACTTTTTCTTTCACTTTATAATTTCCCACTGCCGCAATTTCCTTCGCAATACCGATGTGGCCCGACGCATCGGGGATTCTGTTGGGAAGGAGCGCTACGTTCAACAGCCAGTCGCCGTGAACCTTCTCAACCGATTCCACCTCGAACGATCTCAACGTCAAAAGCTCCGCCAGTTTTTCCGGCGACTCCCTGAAGGGAACGAATTCTTTAAGCCAGTTGTATGAAAACTTCATGGTGCGGCAAAACACGAGTTTTATATGATACACTCACTCATGCCGTTGTTATCTTTTTATCGGTCATTATTCCGTATAAATTCGGCAAGGTAGGAACTCCCATCAGCCAGGGGATATGTGCGGGCAACTTTGTCATAGACGCTAATCTCTCTTTTCCATTCGGGCGAATCCAAATGAATATTTTTTTTAACCGCAAAACCGTGTTTTTCGGCAAGCCGTATCATTAAATCTTCTTTAAGCGGGGTATTTGTCTCTTTTACGATGACACTGCCGCCTTTTTTTAAAATTCGCTTCGCTTCTTCAAAAAATGCCTCTTTTTTTTTCGAACGGGATACTCGGGTCGCCAAACACGTTTCCAAAAAATATTTCATCAGTCGTTTCTCCTCCGACTGGAAGCCGGGATGCATCCGCACGAAGAAAATGCATGTTATCCTGAAGCTTGTCCACGCTTTCGGTGTTATCGCGCGCTTCCCATGGACGGCTTACGCCCAAATCGAGACCGATATATATGTCATTTTCTCCGAATTTTTTATCGCCTGCCCAGCTCACCGGAAAATCGCGAGTTCCAATTTCAATAAAAACACGCTTCGGCGTTCGTTCTGTTTCCGGCGCTTCGCTTGCAATATGCAATTTGTGCCTTTTTTCGGGATCCATATCAAAATTGCTTCAAAAATCTCAAATCCCCTGAATGAAACAACCGAATATTGGGTATCTTGTATTTCATCATGGTGATGCGGTCGAGCCCCACACCGAACGCAAATCCTTGCTGGTTTCCCGGAACATACCCCACCGCCTCAAATACTTTCGGATGCACCATGCCCGCGCCCATCATCTCAAGCCATCCGGTTTTTTTACATACGGAACACCCCCCTTCGCCAAGGCTTCGAGGGGCGCGGCCCTTTCCTCCGCACACAATGCACGAAAGATCGACTTCGAATCCGGGCTCGACAAAAGGAAAATATGAAGGCCGGAGGCGAATTTTTACCTCTTTCAAAAACATTTTTTTGAAAAATTCCAAAATGACCGCTTTAAAATTCGCTATGGAAATGTTTTTATCGATCAAAAGGCCCTCAACCTGATAAAACTGAATGTCGTGCGAAGCATCCGTCGCTTCATATCTATATACCCTTCCCGGGGCGATAATTCGTATCGGCGGATTATGTTTTTGCATGTATCTGATTTGAACCGGGGAAGTGTGCGTACGTAAAAGCAGATTGTGGAATGTAGACCGTAGAGTGTGGCCAGTGCCACCAAACACCTTTCCAGTTCCACCTTCCACCTTCCACATTCCACGTTCGGTTTTTAGCCAAAACGTGTCCCACATATCACGCGCCGGATGATCTTTGGGGATATTCAGCGCATCAAAATTATACCATTCGGTTTCAACTTCAGGCCCCTCGACAACCGAAAATCCCATTGAGCAAAAAATTTGTTCAACTTCCCGTCGAACTCTCGTGATCGGATGCAATGAACCGCGCTCTTTTTTAACACCCGGCCGTGTTACGTCAAGCCATTCTTTTTTGAGAATGGAATCAAGTTCCGTTTTCTTCAATTCGTTCAGCTTTTTTTTGACCAATTCCTCGACAACGCCGCGAAGCCGATTTGCCTCCTCCCCTGCCGTTTTTCGATCCGGCGCGGGGAGGTTTTTCAACCCGCGAAGAATCAGCGTCAAGGCGCCACGCTCGCGACCGAGAAATTTTATTTTCAAATCATCCAGCGTATCGCGATTTTTTGCGCCCGGTATTTCATCACATGCCGCTTTTTCTATTTTTTTTAATTCATCATGCATATCCGTATTGTACCAAAAGGCCGCATAAGGTCAAAAACGGCTGTTGCGATTCGGCGAATACACACGACGCAGTCGAGGGGAGTGTTTTTTGACAACGGTTTGACGGATAGAAACTTTCGTGGTACATGATGTACAGCGCCTTCACAACCAACCGGAGCTGAAATGAAACGGTGTCGAGCACTATTGAATAATCTTGAACTCACCCTCGAGTCCCCGAACAGCGCAAAGCGGATCGCAATCACGAACCAATATGCCTATCATCCCTCATTGCAATTTCCAAGATTTCTTTTCTCCCAATTCGCGCTTTTACATCTTCTTTCCGATGAGTTTCCGCATCGGGTTAGAACAAACTTTTTGGTTGACGCGGAAATCAAAAGCATTATCGATGCGATGTACGCTTCGATGAAAAAAAGGCCGCCGGTTTTCGCGGTCCCGAACGATCACCGACACTTCCGCACGTATCCGCGAACAAATCCCGAACGCGTCGCGATCGCCTACTCCGGCGGGAAAGACTCGATGTGGAATCTCATGCGCGCGGAAAAACAATACGGCATGGACAATGTCCTCGTCATTCACATTCACGGCTTAAACAAGGGCGCGGGCTCGGAGGAGCTTGCGTATACAAAACTCCAGCAGGAAAAAATCGGATTCAGGAACCTCAAAGTGATTTCGATCAAAAACAGCGCGGGAGTCGGTGGACATAATGTCATGCGCTCACGCGACATATTTCTTGCAGGAATTGCGATTCCTGAAGCGCTCGCATTCGGCGCCTCAAAAATCATGATCGAGGGATTTTCGGAAACGTCCCCCGACGAGCCGTTTTCCGGACAGGAAAAAAACATGATTTTTTTCAATCACGTTCTGGGGCGGTTACATATTCCCGTTCGGATCGACTGGGAAAACAAGAACGAAATGGACGTCATGAAAGAGTTGGTGCTCGAGCGGCCGGAATGGGTCACATACGTATGCAACTGCTTCTTAAACCCCCTCTTTAGGCGGGGTCAGCGTCCGCGCTGGCATACATACGCGCCGTCTTTTCCGCTTCTTGATTCGCAGTGCGGCTCGTGCGTCAAGTGCAGAATTACCAATCTCGGCAGACTGCTTTATGACCCGGCGATGGCTGCCGTCAAAAAAGAAGATGTCGAGTATTTCCTGAAATCATGCGTCTTGTGGTATCAGAAAAAAATTCAAACACACGCGGATATGATCGCGGGATCCTTCCGGCGTGAGCTTATCACAGCGCTCGAGAAATATGACCTCGCGCATCTCATTTCAGCGGTTGTCACGGCAGGGCCGGTACGGAATCAGCGGGCGGTTTAAAAAAGACGGATATCTCATCCGTCTGTTTTTATTTGACTTAATTTTTTCCGTTCAATGGTTTTATCACAATGGAACCGTCTCTGACCTCAATCCATCCGGGTCTTTTCAGGCGCGCGAATTCCGCGCTGACCCGCCACGGGCGATCCGGCCAATCAACAGGACCGAATACATAACACTCCCCGAAATTTACGACGAAGACGACTACCCCCTCCGAACGCACTCCCTTTTCGTACACAAAACCGTCTTTCGCGACGCAAACGTACCGTCGCGCGATCATTTGCGCGGTTTGGCGGAGATAGAGCTTGTTTTTCACCCAGTGCGCGGGAATCACAACGAGGCCTGGAGCCGCATTTCGAAGCTCGGGAATGCGGGTGGCGTGTGAACGCGCAAGGGGGCTGTAAAACGCAGATGCTTCGGAACATATCAAAACGGAATAATCTTTGAAATTTCCGTTCCATTGGCCGGGTGAATCGATCAGCCACCGTTCGGTTTTGTATAAAAATTCTTTTCTTTGCGTTTTCAGCACGCCTTCTTTGCCGAGAAGAGAATACGCGTTATACAGTTTTCCGCCGTCCTCAAGATAATGGCCGATCCAAAGATTCAAATCTTTCTCCCGCGCAATATTTTCAAACGGCCTGATCAGCCGCAAAAAATTTCTTGCCTGCCTGATCGTCCTTCTCCTGATGGCGCTTCTGGAACGGCTCGCCTTCCGGAGAGCCCTACTTGTCCGGCGCGCGCCGTCCAAACTAAGCTCGGGGGTGAATACGGTCGCCCCCGAAGGAAACTCGGGATGCTTCAAAATTCTTAAGAGCAGTCTTGGGTCGTCTTTGCAATTGACAAGCGCAAACGCCGAATCGAAAGAAAAACCGATGCGTTCCCAATCGTTGATCGAAGGAACCATGGTGTCCCTCTCTACATATTTTTAAGGCGCTGTCATTCAAGTACCACGGCGGCTTTCCTCGTGCAAGAGGACTGGGAGTATCTGCTCACAAGATTGAGCAAGGCGTTCGAAAGCACATTTTTTCATCGCCTTTATTGTATATACTTGTTGGACCCCACCGCCAACCCGAGTGAAAAAATATGCTTTCTTGCGCCTTTTCGCAAAAATAGTGTTTAAAAGTTACTCAGGGTTGTGAGGAGTTACGACGGGAACATGGGACTGTTGCCGAATGGCCTTTTTCTATTCCTGTCATTTTGAGCGTGGCGAAGGATCTTAATGTTTTCGATGTTCCCGAGCGGCCGGAATCCTTCACATTCGTTCAGAATGATATCTGGCAGTAGCCCCATCAGATACCGCAAGTTCGTGTTACAGTATATTAATACACTGTAACAGACAGAGTGTTGCGATGATTGTGCATCGGGAAATATGCGGATGGAGAATAATGATAATCTCCATTACACAACTTCCAGTTGTTGGATCCTTTTCATTCCTGCGTAAAGAGAAGATGCGATCAGGACAATGGCAGTTACCGCGCTGAACAAAAACCACGGCGCGCCGTTACCCGACCCGCCAGCAACCAAAAAAAACATAATCCCCATGAATAGGCCGAGCGCAAGAGACGTAAACGTCGTCATGAGGCCGCCTGCGGATGTCGCAAGCCGATCGACATTTGATTCATGGAAATCAGGAAACAAGGTTCCGAATGCAAGAGAAACCGAAACAATGATCAGGACAAGCAGGAGCAAAAACACGCTTGCAACACCCGCAGCAAATCCGGAGAGACCCACAAACGGCGCCGTGAAGAGCATTGACGCCTCCATGACAAAAAAAAGCAGAGCGCTCCAAAAAAAATATTTTGCGATATAAACGTATTTTCGGTTCACCGGACTTGACCACACGATCCATGAGCCGCGCCCTTCGAGACTGACCGACGGAAACACGAACTGGAGCGACAGTGTCGTGACAAAATATGAAATGGCGATAAGATGAAGCGCGAGCACAACCCCCTCGGCTTCCACAAATCTTCCGATCCGATCACCTGTGCTTGCGATTGCGGCTAAATATATAAAAAGGAGGAATAAAATGAATCCGGATTTCGCAAGTTCCTGATAATTCCGGATAAAGAGCAAAATATCCTTTTCGACAATTGCGCCGGCGGGGTGGAAAAAAATTTTCGGGAAAGAGCGCACGCCGGCGCGGGTTCTCGTGTCATCCCTTGAGCCCCGCATGCGGCCCCGCGCATAGAATATCGATTCTCGCAAGATCAAAAGAAGAAACGGATATGCGGCACTTCCGACAAAAAAAGCAAGCATCGAAAAAACAGCCGCAAACACGATAAGGCCGGAAAGAATGAAAAAGGCGCGTTCCATGTCGAAAGAAGCGGAAAAAATCAGAAGTGCCACCCAGTGGCTCGGCCACCAAAAAAACATGTGTTCGATAAATACGGTCGTAGCGACGCTTGATTCCAGATTTGCAGCTTCAAAGATCGCTGAAAGCGTCGCGCTCCTCGGAACCATCACCTGCACGAGCCCGTATCCTCCCCCAAGAAGAACTGCGGCCGATGCGCATACGGAAAGAAACTTCGGCACACATTTAAAAAAATAGCCCGCAAAAAAAATAACGAGTGATGCAAGCGCCGAGGAAAAAAATAAAAAAGCCGCCAGCGCAAAAAACGCAAAAATAAAAAATGGAACGCCTGCTTTCGTTCCCATTCCAATCGCAAGAACGAGCGGGATTCCGAGGAGAATAAGCGGCCAGCTTGAAATTGCCGTCATTTCGGCAAACTTCAGGGAAAAAATAGTGCGTGCCCCAACCGGCGCTGAAAGCAACAATGGAATATCGGACGACCGGAAATATATGAAAAAACCCGATATTGACGCGCTCAAAATGAACAGGACAAAAACAAACAAAAGAAACTGCTCAAGCACAAACAGGGTAAGCGGCGGGCCGAAAAACTCCTGCCCCGAAAGGAATCGGAACGCTCTCAAAAAACCGAAAAATTCGGCAATGCCGATCAGAAAAAAAATCAGAACAAAAGCGGCAAAGACGATTTTGGGGGCGAGTTTTTTCCCACGCAAAATTTTGCCGACGCGTGAGAGTTTTTGGGAAAGAATATAAAAAATGATATTCATCTCATTAGCGAACTTATTTATGTCATTCCGGCTTTAAGCCGGAATCCAGACGCCGCGCCAGTGAAAACTGGCATCCAGACTAAAATATGAGTCTGGATCCCCGCTTTCGCAGGGATGACACATAGACTCGTTATTTCGTAAAATGCAGATACAGTTCCTCCAACCCCGCTCCCGGCTTCCCCGCGGTTTGGCGCAGTTCCTCAATCGTTCCTTCTTTTATCAGTTTTCCCGTTTTCAACATTCCAACCCGCGATACGATATCTTCAACAAAACCCAAGGTGTGGGTGCAGACAAAAACCGTTCCTCCTTCTTTTGCAAAATCGGAAAAAAGCTGTCTTGCCCTCACAGCGCTCTCCGGATCGAGTCCCACAATCGGCTCATCGACGAGAAGCAGTTTCGGGTCATGAAGGAATGCGGCAAGAATGCTCACCTTCTGTTTGTTTCCGCGCGAATAATTTTCAACAAAACCGTCGATAATTCCGGACAATCCGAAAATTTCAAGCAGGTGCGGAATTTTTTCATTCCGATCTGCCTCCGAAACCCCGAAAAGAACGCCGACCAAATGCAAAAATTCCCGGCCGGTCATGCGGTCATAGAAAAACGGTTCATCCGGAATGTAGCCGATCGCGCGCTTTGCTTTTTCCGGATCGCGCGTAATGCTCGCGTTTTCTATAAAAATATCCCCGGCTGTCGGGTAATACAAACCCGCGGCTAATTTAATTGTTGTCGTTTTTCCGGACCCGTTCGGCCCGATAAGCGCGTATATTTCTCCCGGAGAAACATCAATCGAAAGGTTTTCGACAGCAACCGCATCGCCGAATTTTTTTGTGAGATTTTTTATTGACAACATGGCGTTAGGCATAATCCATTAAAACAAATGATCCGATCATATTACTCGGAATGGGGCGCGATAAGCGTCGCGGCAAAGAAGACAATACTCATGAGAACAATAGTAGCGCCCGAAGCGGTATTCAAATAAAAGGAACCGATGAGCCCTCCAACAACGCTCGCGACGCCGAAAAACAGGGAATAAAAAATCATCTGCCGGAAACTCCGGCTGATATTTTTTGCCGATGCCGCCGGAATAACGAGGAGGGCCGGTACAAGAATAATGCCAACCACCTTGATACTCATTGCCGTAACAACCGCAAGGAGCCCGAGAAACATATAATCAACCATGGATACGCGCACTCCGGAAATAAACGCGATCTCACGGTTAAACGTCACTTTGAACAAGGGCTTCCACAAAAATGCAAGAATTCCTGCAACCACGACGGTAATGATTGCGGCGGCTGCGATATCGGATGATGATATCGCGATGATATCGCCGAACAGATATTGAAATAAATCGACCCGGTATCCATGAAGAAGTCCGATAATGAAAATGCCGAGGGCGGCGGCACCCGAAAAGAAAATCCCGATGATAGTGTCAAGCGATTGAGCGGGGGCTTTATTTTGGACGTATCCCATGCCGAGCGCCAACGCGAGTGAAACCGCGACCGCGGCCGCAATCGGATGAACCGCAAGAAGGAATCCTACGGCAATTCCGGCAAATGCGAAATGCGCGACCGCATCCCCGAAAAAAGCGGATTTTCGTAAAACGACAAATACCCCGAGAAGCGAAAGGGTCGATCCGATAAACACTCCCGCAATAAGCGCTCTTTGCATAAATTGTAATTCAAGAAATTCAAACATGGTTTTGCAAACTCACGGTAAGCGGTTCCGCGGGTTCGTTATGAATCATGATGGCGGTGTTTCTCTCCGTGAGAATGTTCGCGACTTTTTTCTTTGTGCGCATACAGCGCGTGATGGCCGCCGTAAAGCATTTTCAGCGTATCGGGCGTTAATGTTTCATGGGGAGCGCCGCTGCACACGAGCCGGTGATTGACGCAAAGAACGGTGGTCGCATACGTGTATACAATATCCACATCATGCGAAACCAGGAGAATAGTGATTTTTTCATTCTTTTGCAGTTCTTTCAGCAAAGAATAAATTTCTCCCGATCCTTCGATATCAATGCTTGCGACCGGTTCATCAAGAAAAAGCATCCTCGGCCCGCCAAGAAGCGCCAACGCCAAAAGCACGCGCTGGAATTCTCCTCCCGACAGAATGCCAAGACGCTTTGATAAAAGATGCTCCGCGTGCGCAAGCGAAAGCGCCTTTCGAATATGCCCGGGGTTCGGCTCGAACGAATGAATCGAAAAAAGTTCCTCGACCGTAACGGGCATCGTGCGATCAAATTCAAGGCGTTGGGGAACATATCCTATTTTTTTGCCTATGCTTTGAATTGCGGAAGGAGATACGCCGAGAACCGAAACAGTTCCCTCATACGGCACAAGCCCGAGAATCGATTTCAGGAGCGTTGTTTTACCGGAGCCGTTCGGCCCGATAACCGCCGCAATTTCTCCCTCGTTCACGTCGAAAGTAATATCATTCAATATATGATGGTCGTGAAGCGTTACGTTCAAATTTTTTACCGATAAAACCGTCATTGCAAAGCATCTTTTAGGATTTCCAAATTTTTCCGCATAATGGAGATGTAAGAATCTTTTACACGATCGCCCGTTTCTACGGGATTAAGCTCGTACACCGTAAGATGCAAGTCCCGCGCAATCACCTCAACGATTTTTGGTGAGAATTGCGGCTCTGAAAAAATCGCGGTGATACCAAGTTTCCGAATGAGCTTTATCATTTCGGATAGATACTTCGGAGACGGCTCTTTGCCGGGAAATTCTTCAATAGCCGCGACTTGTCTTATGCCGTATCGTTCCGCAAAGTATTTGAATGCGGAGTGGAACGCAATAAAATCCTTTGCGGAAAAAGAGTTTGTCGTTTCTCGAATCTCTTGGTCAAGCACACGGAGCTCGTCAATATATCGGTCTGCGTTTATACGATACACATCGGCGTTTTGAGGGTCGCGGGTGATAAATGCGTCGCGGATATTCCCAACCTGAATAATAGCGTTATTCGGGTCAAGCCAGATGTGAGGATTAATGTCCCCGTGTTCGTCTTCTTCGTTCCCGCGCCCCTCGCGTCCTGTGCCTTCGCCGGAAGGAAGGGTTGCAATACCCGTGCTTGTATCAACCACGACGATATCCTTATTATCGCTTGATCCGATTAAATCGTCCAATGCGGGTTCAAGTCCCGCCCCATTTTTAATGAGAAGGTCTGCGTTATTGATCTTTTGAATATCTGATGGGGAAAAAGACGATACTTCCGGCGTTTGTGAAAAAAGCATGACAAGTTCGGCCCTGTCTTTGGCGATATTTCTCGCAAAATCAAAGAGCGGGAAAAAAGTGGTTACGACTTTCAGATTCGTCCCGCCGGATAGCACCGTTGCGTGTTCTTTGCTCGGCCTATCCTGAAACAAAAAAATAATAACACTTATAAGACATGCCGCAAGCAGAATAAAAAGCAGTTTTTTATTGATGATGATGTTTTTCATTTTTTCGTTCGCACCGCCTGCAAACCACGGACAACTCGGATGAGTGGTGGTTGATTTTTGAAAAGGCCGGTGTATGGTTTAGCGCATGCCGTGCTGATTTTTTAAAATTACATAATGCAAAGTCCTCAACCCTGCCGCATTCAGTATAGACCACACAACAATGGTGATTTGTAGAAGAAACGGGTTCATAATGGACGTGGCATGACCCAACTTCATGGTTGCCGCATTTTCGTTTGAATCACACATCGATTTAACTTTTGTGTACGACTCGTGATGTATTCGCGATTGGTTTACTGTATTCGGGCGCGCATTAAGAATCTTTTTTCTTTATAAGAGAAAGAGTTATGAGATAAAGAAAAAGAATGAAATAAAAAATACTGAAAAAAATAGTAATCCCGACAAAAAAAGAATTTTTTTGGAACAGGTTGTCGCCAACAAGCGTCTGAAAGAAAACCAATGGCGCAAGGCCGAGAGTCGTTGCGACCAGAAAAGGAACGGGTCGGAGACTCGTAAGCCCCGCAAGATAGCTTACAAGATCCGATGACGTAACCGGGTTGACCCGTAAAAGAAAAATCGACACAGTTCCGAATCGTTCAAAATAGCGTTCAAATGTCCTACGCAATTTTATATCGACTTTTTTCTCGATTCCTTTTTTCATAAGATTTCTTGCAATCATAAAATCAATATATGCGCCAATGGTATTTCCCGCAAGCGCCAATGCGCCGCCGTAAAAACCTCCAAAAAGAATCCCGCCGATAATGTAAAGCGCAAAAGGGGGTATCGGCGCAAGAACTACCTCAAGCACCACAATGAGAACGAATGCGACATGAGAAAATACGCCGAATGACCGAATATATGAGAGAATATATTTGCTGTTGCCGTCGAAAAGAAAATAAAACAACCCCCGGTTAAAATAGGAGTAGAGTATCCCCGCAAAAAGAAGGATGAGAACAAACAGTAATAACTGATGTTTTTTTATACATTGAACCTTTTGGAGCATTGAATACAAAATGACATAAATTAATCTTTGAACCGGACCAGGCGCCTCATATGAATGCGCCTTTCTTCGAATCCGCGGGGTAACCGCCAAAAACCCTCCGGTTGCCTTTTATACATCATGACAGGTATCCCAAAATATTGAAAATGCCTCCGGCGGTGTTCGCGCGTGGGCATAAAAGATCGAATCAATTCATAGAGACCTTTTTCTAAAAAGTCGGTATGTGTCGGAATCTGGAAGTTTTGTATGCTCTTTTTATGTTGACTTTTAAAAAGTTATCGGATAAAGATAACGTATCGCCAGTTCAACACATATCCAGGGGGTTTATGTTGCAAACACCCGCCGCTTCAGAAATTCAAGCGTCGCTTAAAACAAAAGGCGTTCGGCGTGAGGATATCAAAACCGCTCTTGATCTAAAAAGCTTCATTGAAAAATTGGATTTTTCATTTTTTCCGCAAGCTTCCGCGCCAATTCGCATTTTACATCGGCTGTCCCGGATCACCAAAGGCGTTCGGGCGGCGTATATCCACCCCCGCGTTAAAAACGCTACAGATTCTTACGTCATTTTTGCTCCGGCACTTCACAAACGGCTCGAGAAAGAAAAAAGTGAATGCACCCTCCTGCTTAAAAACAAGGGGGGTGAATTCATACTTGCAGAATCCACGAAACACATCCCGCCAATATGTATGATAGCGGCTTTAGCGGCTCATGAGGTGCGGCATCGCGTACAGCAACACTTTAAACCAAAGCTATTTGATCCAAAATCCCTATCCGAGCGTAACCCCTCCGACCTCTTGAGTAATGCTGTGTGTGTTGCCACGCTTCTTATCGAGGAAATCA
This sequence comes from Candidatus Sungbacteria bacterium RIFCSPLOWO2_01_FULL_47_10, assembly GCA_001820675.1. Lineage (GTDB taxonomy): Bacteria > Patescibacteriota > Minisyncoccia > Sungbacterales > GWA2-42-14 > 2-01-FULL-47-10-A. The sequence goes on along the minus strand of MHQO01000077.1, from coordinate 4,174 downwards.
GAAAATCCTGCAAACAGAGAAAAGAACGAAAACATGTTATGCAGATGATGACGTGCCGCAAGGAGCTTGATGCGCTTGTCATTGAAATCACCGCTTTGCATATTTTTTATCAAAGTCACTCTATAGAAAAACTTATACCGTTGATTCGTGCCGGTATATCACAGGCCGTTTAACAACGGCTTTTTTGCTTCCGGGCCCGAATCAATCTGCAGTGTGTCTCGGACTTGAACTTGGCTTATGCGAGCATGGTAAGGCTTTCTTGGGGTTTTTCCAGAGCGCGGCTTGATGGGGGGTCGGTCGTGGCTGCGGTTTTATGTCAGTCGGCGCAAAACCTTTCAACCGCGGCATCCTCA
>MHQO01000077.1:2924-3809 GCA_001820675.1 Candidatus Sungbacteria bacterium RIFCSPLOWO2_01_FULL_47_10 | reverse complement strand
CCGCAAGCCCCAGTTTTTTCCACCAGTTCTCCGTTGGCAACTTTTGATATTTCCTCCGCGGATAAATCTGTTTCGCAGAAACCTTCGCATTCGGAAGAGTTCTTACATGTCTTTCTCGCGTCCGTTGTCGGAAGTTGGCATTGCTCTAATGCTTCAATAAAAAATCCGCCTTCCGATTCGCATGATGCCCTTAAGCGCGAAGGCTCTTCATCTACCTGCTCCGAGCAGCAAGTGTAAAACACATATGTATAGAGCCCGTAAAGCAAAACAATGGCTATTGGCAGTAAAATTATCGCCACCGCCCATTTCCATTTTTTATCAAGAAGAGATTTCACTTGGATTAAAAAGTCAATTAATTACAATGAACAATTCATGGTACCAGCTGCAGTTGCCCCGATCGTCATACCGCCGCTATCAGTATAAACTACTCCCTCTATTTCTATGGCTCCGGTTTTATCGGACCAGCAAGGATCAGTAAGCGTCCACGATGTTGTTTCTGGGTCGCCCGCTTTGCGCTCCAAATTCGTCTCCGAATTAGTCCAACTGCTGGTTATTAAGGAGTCGAGTTCAGAACAAAAACTGGGTTTCCATATCTGTCCATGTGATAAACTCCAAAAAATACCCCACGGTTCAAAATCCAATTTCAAATAAGAGTCAACTGGTCCTGATACGGTGCCGGAAACTTTAACTCGAAAAATTGGTTGCTTTTCAGAAGTTAATTTATCGTTAAAGCCGACAAATTCACATGACGCGGAAGTAACATTGACACTCCGTGGCGTTTCTTCGGTAACGGTGGGCGGTTGCACAATGGGTGGCTGGGAAATCGGAGTAATGTCTTCCTGCTTTACCACCACCGCGAGATTCTGGCATCCTTCTCCGCCATAT
>MHQO01000077.1:0-2907 GCA_001820675.1 Candidatus Sungbacteria bacterium RIFCSPLOWO2_01_FULL_47_10 | reverse complement strand
TTCAATTCAAGCGTCATCCCCGGAGGCAAGAACCCCGATTTTTTTGCAAAAGAATAGGGCGGTTTTCCTCCTCTCGGATCGGTAGTCGTGTCGGCAAGGGCTCCACAAGTGGCACCGGATATAGCGGAGGGGGGCTCGCAAAAGTGAAACTCGTAAGATTCGCCCACTATTGTTTGAATGTTACTCCATGGACCGATAGTAATGCCGCCTATTGAAGATGAACCATCTGTCGGCGTCAGCTGCCTTTCTGAGGCAGGATTTTCTGAAAGGGTGGTCTTGCTTACATAGCCGATCTGGCCGTTTGGAAAAGTGACTTCGGCCCAATCCGGATATTTATCAAAAGGATTCCCGGGAAATGTCAGTTTTTCATTTTGTGGCAAGGAATCGATTATTTTGCAGGAGGTCGAGGGGCATTCGCGGACATTTGCGCTGCTCGTTTTTACGTAATACGTATTCATAACTGACGGTTGATTTTCTGATACAGAGGACGGGCTTGGCGAAAGCATAATCGCGATGACTGACGGACCTGACAATACAATAAATATTGCAAAAATCTTGGCTTTAAGAGGAATTTTCTGCCCACCTTTTTTTATCTTCCAAAACCATACAACGATCGCGATAATCGCGATTAAATATCCAATGAAATAAATTGAAGCTACAGCGGAAGACTGCATACTTGCATTATATCTCTCTTGTGAGTCTTAAACAATGAATAGTTTCTGTTAAAATTTAAAACGCCCGGCCTCTCGAACGGGCGCTCAATCCTGCGGTGAGGGAGGGATTCGAACCCTCGATACGGATTTTAACCCGTATAACAGGTTAGCAACCTGCCGCCTTCAGCCTCTCGGCCACCTCACCAGCATTTGCAAATTGTAACATATGTTAATTCAATTTTCAGCCCTTTGCGACCACCACCCCCCACACAGATTGAGCGCCCGCGACTTTCAAGGCGCGTGCGGCGGAATCAAGCGTAGAACGCGATGTTGAGACGTCGTCGATAAGAATAATTTTCCTCCCGGCAAATTCGTCGGGATGCAGTACCGCGAAAGCATCCGACACATTCATTCTCCTCTTTTTAAAATCATCAAACCCTGTCTGCGATTCGGTGTTTTTTGCCCGATATAAATTATCCGGCAAAAACTTCAACCCGAAATGCCGCGAAAAGATTTCGGCGATGATTTCGGATTGATTGAATCCTCTCCTCCTGCGCTTTGCGGCATGTAGCGGAATCGGAACCACCGTCACGGTTTTTCGATACGGAATTGCATACTCTTCGATCACCCGAACCAAAAATGAAGCAAGAAAAGGAGCAACCTCGATTACCGATCCGTATTTAAAGGCGTGAACCATGTCGCGCACGGGCTTATTTTTATAATCATGGGCAAAGAGGAACCGGCTTAACGCGGTGTATTCTCTGCATGACACGCACACAACGCCGGAAAAATTCCTCAGGGAACACACGGGGCATTTCTGCACTTCAACCGCGCGGGAAAGTTCCGCAAAACAGTTCTCGCAAAGAAATACCCCCTCAACCCCGCAACCGAAGCAAAACTTCGGAAAAAGTATGTCAAACGCGAATGTTTTAAGATTTTTAACAGCTGAAAAATTCATAGTGCCGATATGTGTCCGGTTAAACGCAAAAAAACAAATAACAAGAACCGAATGAAAACAAGTACTCGCGCGCTTACGTAATGCAGCAGGCAACAATTCGCATCAGATCGATTCCCGAACTATACATCCCTTCCCTACTATATGTATTATATGTGTGGATAAACCGCGCCGCACGAACATGACCGATAGGATTCGTTCGTGGTATAATAGTGGCGTAAAACAATGAAATTATCAACTCTTGCATGGTAACCATCCCATTTTTAAAGAAAATGCAGCTTCCCAAACTGAATCTCGGTTTCGGAACCGGTTCAGCCGGTTATGTTGGCATTGATGTCGGGGCATCGTCGGTGAAGGTTGTTGAGCTTCGCAAGGAGAAAGATCGCGCAGTCCTCAAATCCTACGGAGAGCTGAAAACCGCGCCGTATTTCAAGAGAACTGCGGAAGAAATATCCGGAACGGGAGGTTTTTTGCGCTATCTTGAGACCGATATCGCCGCAATGCTCCATGACGTCCTGCGCGAATCGAACATTACGTCAAAACAGGCGGTCTTTTCAATCCCCACAGTGTCCGCTTTTATCATGTTGATTGATTTTCCCCGCCTCCCGCCCGAAGAAATAAACGCCGCAATCCCCTTCGAGGTAAAACGGTATGTCCCCATTCCGCTTTCGGAGATATCGCTTGACTGGGAAATCATTGATGAAGAAGAGGAGAAAAAATTGAAAGTCCTTTTTGTGGCGGTACCGAAAGAAATTATCAACAAGTACAAACGCATTGGCGATCTCGCAAAACTCGACATTCGGGCAGTTGAGGTGGAAAATTTCAGCTTCAACCGTTCTCTTGCGCGGCGCGATCACGATACCCCGACGGCAATCATCCATCTTGGAGCGCAGACAACGAATATCACGATTACCAAGAAAGGAATTATCCGCGCGAGCCACAATCTTGAGCGGGGATCGCATGAAATAACGCGCATGCTCTCCCGGGCGCTTACTATCGATATTGCGCGAGCAGAAGAATTCAAACGGAGCATGGGGCTTTCGGATCGTCCCGAAGAAAAGGAGATCGTCGATGTGATAGCCCCCGTCGCGGATTCGCTCTTCCGCGAAATTTTACGAATCATCAACTCGTACAACCGGTCAACGATACACAAAGTGGAACGGCTCATTCTTTCCGGGGGCGGGGCGAACCTGCCCGGCCTCGTTGACCTTGTTACCAAGCTTTCAACCCTTGAAACGGCGCGCGCAAATCCGTTTTCCAAAGTCACATACCCGGCATTTATGCAGCCGATCCTGCGTG
>MHQO01000076.1 GCA_001820675.1 Candidatus Sungbacteria bacterium RIFCSPLOWO2_01_FULL_47_10 | reverse complement strand
TTCTGTGTTGCGCCCACGCTCGGATACGGCAAAATAATCTTCGTTCCAAAAAGCCCGCGGGGGGCTCTCGCGACGTATGCGGAATCGGTTACGGAAAGTTCCGCCCCAAGTTTCTCAAGCGCTCCGATGTGAAAATCAACCGGCCGCGGCCCAATCCTGTCTCCGCCGACAAGCGGAACTTCCGCCTCGCGCGAACGCACAAGAAGCGGCCCGAGCGCCAAAATCGGAATACGATTTTTCCGCGAAAGTTCTGTCACGCGAAAATTTTTTATCTCCGGGGTATGAATGCGAAGCGTATCCCCTTCGCGCCGTATCGCGCTTCCGATGTGCTCGCAAATTCCGGCGACAATTTCCGTTTCTTTGTTGTCGGGGACGTTGGTCAGCACGCACTGCTCGTCGGTGAGAAGTGTCGCCATCATTAAATTGCCGACCGAATTTTTGGCGCCCTTCACGTCAATTTCTCCTTCAAGTTTTCTCCTTCCTCTTATAATAAATCTCTCGTTCATAATGCTTCTATCGTAAAGAAATAATGGGTTTTTGTAACTATTGACATTCATATATATTTATGATAAAATGAAATTACGTAAATTTCGCTTGGAGGTGCCGGGTGGAACAACAAATCAATATTATTGGAGGCAGGTCATTACCTCGACGTATTTCTTTCATTTCAGAAAAATACGTCGCAGAGGCTATCTGCAAAAAAACCGGTGAAATTACCACGACAGTGCGCATACTACCCACATATCTCACGGCACTGTTAAGAAAAAGTTCTTTTCCAATTCCAAAGATACTTCAGCTCATCGCTTTTGCATTCGGCCTAATGAGTACGAAGACCAAAGTGCTTGCCACCGGTTACTTTGCAGTAATGTTGTTTGTTGGCATGCGTCTTGAAAAGTTTAGTACACGCATCCAAACAATTGATACGTCAAATCTCGACAAGCATGATGCGCAAAAACTGGCAATTTTTTCTTTTGCTCTTATTGTAATCGACCTTGTTTTTCTTATTGCGGCCTTTATCTTCATTCGGAAACTTGCGTCATGGCACGGGGCAGAACATATGGCTTTTGCCGCTTATGAACATGGTCATCTTGAAATCGAAGATATCGCAAAAGAAAATCAAGTAAGCCCGAAGTGTGGAGGCAGACTTTTTCTACCCCTTATTCTCGTCGCGGCAATTTCAATATACATTGCAAAGCACATTAATGTAAGCAGTTTGCTTATCTCGCCCATCTTTTACGAACTCATACTCTGGGTTGATAAACGAACTGGTTTTGACAAGATTCCACCATTTAAACAGGCATCCATTCTTCTCCAACACCACCTTACAACAAGGCGACCGGGAGTAATCGAGATAAAAACCGCACAGGCAGCGCTTCTTACACTTCTTGATGCGCACCGTGGCACTATCGCTACACCGTTCATGTCTGACACATAAGACTTCGTCGGCCCCAACGAGTAATTCTCCGCGGGGCATTTAATTTTCCCTAAAAACACGCTACGATAAGAGTAACCCGAATATACGAATACCAAACAAATATACGAATCCGCGAAACTTATTTTATTCATAATTCGCATATTCGCGATTACTCCTTATGGTCATCTCAAAAATAAAACGCCGCACCCTTTTCTATGCCTGCGTTGGCGTTTTTCTTGTCCTTTCGACATTCGTAATGCTCTATGCGTTCGGCTATTATATAAACTTTCGCGATCAAACCCTCACAAAAACAGGGGGTATTTTTGTAAAGTCGTCGAACGCATCCGGTATAAAAATCTTTCTCGGCGGCGAACTTGTGAAAGAAACGCTCTTTATCATGAGCGGGGCGCTTCTTGCCAATCTTGCGGAAGGCGAATATGTCGTTGAAATTCAAAAAGACGGCTTTCTGTCCTGGAAAAAAAAGATCAATGTTCAAAAAGAAGTCGTAACGGAGATACGGAATATTTTCCTGGTCCCTGATCGCGCCGGGGCCAATAATGCCACTTCATTCGGTACAACCACCTCGCGGTATTCTCTCCTCTCGCTCTCGCCGGATGAGACAGCGCTTCTCATCCGCGACCAAGGAGATGGTTTGCTTCTCCGTGCGAATATTCCGGATATCGTCCAAAAAAACGGTATCAAAGCAATAACGCCTGAAAAAAATATTCTTTCCGCGGCATGGAATAAAGATTCCACGCGTATTCTTATGAAGGAGCTCGGAGGCCGTTTTTCGATTCTCGATCCCGCCGAACGCGCTCCCAACAACACCACGCCACTGCCGGAATCTCTCGACGACGAGGAAAAGAACAAACCGGCCCGCGTGATTGCGGTGGAATTCGACCCGGCGTTTTCCGGTGTTCTTTTGCTTGATGACAGCGGGGTTCTTTCGCGATTCAACTACGCACAAAAGGGTACGACGAGCGTGCAGACACTATTGGAAAATGTAAACTCCTTTGCCGTATCAAATGATACCGTACTCCTTCTTTTTCAAAACGGTTTTTTTGGAAGATTGCGAAAGAACGAAGACAGGGTTGAGGTGCTCGGACGAAAGGGCGTTTATTTTTCCGGAAACAACGCGCGCATGCACGGATCCCCGGAAGGCGGCGTTTATCTCATTGATGAATCCGGCGGGCTTTTTGTCATGGAAAACGATGATCTTGAAATCCAGCCGCAGGATGGATCGGTTCTGGGAGCCGAATTTGACGCAAAATCGCGAAAACTTCTCTATTGGAAAGAGGGCGAGTTTTTCATCGTGTATCTGAAGGACGAGCAGTATCAGCCATATCGCGAAAAAGGAACTCGCGTCGTCATACCGTTTTCCGGCGGAAAAATAAAAAACGCCGCGTGGTATGGCGCGGATGGAGAACATATTGTTTTTTTGACCGACGACGGTGTATATATAACAGATATTGACGGCCGGGGCGGATATGACATAAAAAAAATCATTGACGGAACTATACGGAACTTTTTCATCTCTGCAAAAAATAAACGGCTCTATTGGGATGACGGACGGATGGTGTATGAAACAAGCTTATAGCCCGATCATCCGCACTGACGCGAATTTTATTTTTTCACCCCGCTCACGATCTTTGCGGAAACGCCTTTTTTTGAAATTTTTGCGGGAAGCGCGCGCATCCCGATTTTTTGAATGCAGGAATTTACCGCCGCTCTTTTTTCAGGAGGAACAAGTAGCAAAACGCACCCTCCGCCTCCCGCTCCGCACACTCTGCCCGCAAGGGCGCCGGCCTGAAGCGTTTTTTTAAACAATGTTTCGATCTCGGGCGTGGTCATCGCCGGAAGCATTGCCTTGCGGGTCCGCCAATCCCGAAAGAGTGCATCGGCGACCTGCCCGATATTTCCGCGCCCAAACGCGTCTTTCATGAAAAGCGCATTTTCTTTCAGTTCTTCAAAAAAACGAATGGTGGCTTTATCGCCGTCAATGTGTCTTTTGTAAAGCTCCCAATTATTCGTCCCGGAAAAATGCGGCTTCCCCGCATACGCCAACACCATATGTTCCTCAACGCTCGTAAGAAATGCATCTGTCCCGAGCCGCGCGACTCTGACCCTGCCATCAAGCCCCATTTCATACGCATGAGCACCGCCATACACTGCGGCCCAATAATCCTGATATCCGGTTGGAACTTTGATTGTCTGCGTCTCAATCGACTTTGCATACTCAACCAGTTCCGCGAAAGAAAATTCCTTGCCTTGAGTGCGCGAAAGGGCGGCAACAAGCGCGATTGCAATCGAAGACGATGCGCCAAGCCCCGATCCAACAGGCGCTTCGGACGACACTTCAAGCCGCAGGTGTTCCTTCGGGTCAAACGCCTTGAGTGCGCGAAGAATCAATTCCAGTTCAGGATGTTCTTTCCATGAAATGTCGTTGTGGGTTGCCCACTCCGCGCTCTTTTTCTGGTCGCGCGATACGACAACCGTTTTTTCCGAGGACGCGGCGGATACCCGCGCCATGATGTCAATCGCGATATTTATCGTAAGGGCGGGCTGATGGAATAAATAAAGAGGCGGAATGTCTAGAGTTCCGCCTGCAAAATCTATGCGCATTGGCGCTTCTGCGATAATGGTTCTCATGTGGTGGTTATAGTATGCCGATAAGCGATGTGCAAGGACTATGTGGATACCGGCCGGTTTTTCCAGTGTATCTGCGCGCTTCCAGAAAAAGTAATCTTGAAGACTCATCGGAAGGATGTTTGTGTTCGTCGGGTACCCGATTGATGCGCCATGTCCGGCATTGCGGCACCCTGTCTTTTATGACGTCAAGCTCGTCCGGATTGTTATCGATGATGTGGATTTCGGCGCCATCCGGGGATCGTTCAAAAACCACTCCCGCCTTCATTCCTTCCCGCCCCGTAAAAAATACTTCATTAAAATACGGCCACAGCCCGGAACTTTTTACTTTGTATTTCTGCCACGCTTCGTCTCCGAACGACAAAAGATGTGTGGAAAAACCCCGTTCTTTCGCCATCTCCAAAAAAGGCACAACGTCGGGAAACACGTACTTCCGAAGATCGGAAAAAGCGTCTTTCAACACAACATTCATCTCCTCAAGCGGGATTCTGCCGCCGGTCCGGCGGGATATTTCCGCCGCATGTTTTTCAAGCGTGTATCCATTGTGCCAAACCGCATCGTATGCCCGCCTCCATACGTCATCACCAATGCCGAGATGCAAAAAAGCGTTCCGCACGTCAACGTGAAAAAATTCATCGGTGTGAAAAAGAGTGTGGTCAAAATCAAGGAAGCACGCTCGCGCTACGATAGGCATATTTTTCCCTTTATTTTCAATGTGCGGCATATTTTTATTACACAAAACCGGAGCAATAAGTTACGTATCGTTAAAATTTTCATTCCGGCGCGCACACTGGCGCGCGCACTTGACAATATAGAATAAAAAATGGTAAAAAGAATCATTTCCGTTCCTTAAAAGGTTGTTCCCGAAAGGCGGGCATGACAAACCTGAATATCGAAAAAAGGGCTTTAAATAGAGCCTTGGTACGGGCAGTCATGCTCGTTTTCAAAAAACATGTTCGCCCGTACCCAAAAACTGCCGGAATTATTTTTCTTTCCATCATCGCGGTTTCTGTTCTCGAGATGGCCGGGGCGTGGTATTCAAAAAAGCTTTTTGACATGTTCACAAACCAGAACCTTCCCAGGGAAATTGTTATCACTTCTCTTGTGGCAATTGCCATAGCATTTTACGGATACATCAAGGGGTTGGGGTGGATGTTTCACCGCTTCTGGGGTTTTGCGAACATTTATTTCGAAGTGCATATCATGAAGGACCTTGAAATAACCGCGCTGGAAAATCTCCTCGGACATTCATACCGGTTCTTCACGAATAATTTCACGGGGTCATTGGTGCGAAAGGTCAGGCGTTTGAGCCGCGCATTCGAGGACGTTGCCGACAACGTAGAAGGAAATCTTCTGCCGCTTGCCATAACAATCGTCGGGGTTCTTGCAATGCTTTTTCATCGCCACTTTGTTCTCGGAATAATTCTTCTGGTATGGGTTGGCGGTTTCGTAATACTCTACTACCGCATCGCGATATGGAAACTGAAATATGATCTCGAAAAAGCGGAGAAGGATTCGGAATCAACCGGAGTTCTTTCCGATATTCTTACAAACATCGTCACCATCAAGCTTTTTGCCCGCTCCGGATATGAAAAAGAGCGCTTCACGAAAACAATCGGCGAACTTACACGCCTCCGTTTCAAAACATGGACGATCTCAACGGTAACCGATGCCCTCCAGGGCCTCCTCATGATCATCATCAATGCGGCGATCGTGCTGGTAGCGCTTCGGCTCTGGAACGAAGGCAGACTCACTATTGGCGATTTTGCGCTCATTGAGGAGGTTATCTTGGCGCTCTTTCACCGGATTTGGGATTTTGGGCGCGTGGTGCGAAGAATTTATGAATCGCTTGCCGATGCGTCGGGAATGGTAGAAATCTTGAATACGCCGCATGAAGTAGAGGATCATCCGGATGCGACATCTATGCGGGTTGGCGAGGGAAAAATCGAATTCAAGCATGTGGACTTCGGGTTCCATGACACAAAAAAAATTCTTGACGCAATTTCCCTTACCATCGCGCCGGGAGAAAAGGTAGCGCTCGTCGGATCCTCCGGCGCGGGAAAAACGACCGTGGTCTCGCTCCTTGAGCGGTTTCACGACATACCGTCGGGAGAGATTCTGATTGACGGGCAAAACATCGCGGGCGTTACGCAGGACAGCTTGAGACAAAATATTTCCTTCGTTCCCCAGGAGCCGATTCTTTTTCACCAGACACTGAAAGAAAATATCCGCTACGGCAAACTTGACGCGGCGGATGAAGAGGTGGTTGAAGCCGCACAAAAGGCGCGCTGTCACGATTTTATTTCATCGCTTCCGTGCGGATATGATACGTTTGTAGGAGAGCGCGGCGTAAAGCTCTCGGGCGGCGAGCGACAGAGGGTGGTAATCGCACGCGCGATTCTTGCGAATAAGCCCATTCTTATCCTTGATGAGGCGACATCGAGTCTTGATTCGGAAGTGGAATCTCTCATTCAGGAAGCTCTTCGGGAACTGATGAAAAGTAAAACGACCATTGT
>MHQO01000075.1:3810-5064 GCA_001820675.1 Candidatus Sungbacteria bacterium RIFCSPLOWO2_01_FULL_47_10 | reverse complement strand
ATCAAACCGCGCCGACAAAACTAAACTAACTGCACTTTTGGCCGTGGCTACTGCACTTTTAACTTTGGTTTAACAGGGCCTTTAGAAAAAGTGAGAGCCCCAGGTGGAATTAAATCCAACAAGGGGCTCTTGAGCGATGTCCGGCGTATATCACCGCCTCTCGCTAGTTGATCATCGCGAAGACGAGGAAGTTGATGCCCGCCCAGACGAACATGAGGGCCCGCATCACGCGATAGTCTTCCGGCTTCTTGGAGAAGCAGGTAAGACCCGCAATGATGAGGGCAGTACCGAGTGTGCCAGCTGCGAAATCGTGCATGTGCGTTCCTCCTTCAAGGTACAGTTTTCTGTGGCGTCATTGCCATTGTTATTCTAGGATACATCGGAGTAACAAGCGTATTTTAACAAAAAGGCTGAAAGCGCCGCTCTCTATATGGGAGCGGTTTTTTGTTAGAACCTCTACCAGACCACTCCAAAACCGTTTATTTTTCAGCAATAAAAAGTTCCATTTCTCTATACCCTTCGACTACACTCAGGGTAAACGGGCAATAAGATGATGTTAGCCCTTCGACTCGTCGCTCTACTCCTCGCTTAGGATAAAAACCCGCAAGATTTCTTTACTCTGAGTGAAATCGAAGAGTGAAGTAGAAACGGCGATTGATGAGCGAGAACGCCAAAAGTCTCATAAAGTGCGCACACTTGGAATCGAACCAAGGACCTCTGTCTTATCAGGACAGCGTTCTACCACTGAACTATGTGCGCATATTTTGTGAGGGATTAGGACAGCGTTCTCCACGGGCATATTGTTACGCTCTCCGACTTGGGTCGGATCGCTTGTAATACCCGTTTGAAGCAAAAACATTTGCTTCAAACCAACTGAACTATGCATGCAAATATATGTTCAAATCGACTTTAATTTTATTACAAAATCGTCTTATTTGCAACTCATGCGGTAGTGTGGTATTTAAAAAACAGCTGATTAACAACCAAACGCAATGAGGCCCGCAATGGATTTCCGGCTGACGGACGAACAAAAAATGCTTAAGGAAGAAGCGAGGTCTTTCGCCGAACGGGAGCTTTTGGGAGAACATGAATCTCCTCCAAAATGGTTCAAGCTTCGAAAAAAGGAATTTCCTTATGACATCCATCGAAAGATGGTTGAGGCCGGATACGCGGGCGCAACACTCCCGGAACAATACGGTGGAGCGGACCTAAAAAAACTGCCGTTTACGATCATGGTCGAGGAACTTTGCCGGG
>MHQO01000075.1:0-3720 GCA_001820675.1 Candidatus Sungbacteria bacterium RIFCSPLOWO2_01_FULL_47_10 | reverse complement strand
TCGCTCTCGCTTGCGGCCGAGCCGATTCTCAACTTCGGAAACGAAGAACAAAAAAATTACTGGCTTCCCAAAATCACAGGGGGCGCTATCGGCGCATACGCCCAGACCGAGCCGAACGTCGGATCGGACGTCGCGGGTATTCAGACAAAGGGTGTTTTCGACAGCGATTCCGTTGTCATCAATGGCACAAAACAATTCATCACCAACGGAAGTGTTGCCGACGTGATCGTCGCGATTATCCGCACGGAAAAATCGGAGAAACCCCATCATGGCCTTACCGCCGTCATTATTGATGCAAAACGAGCGCGCAAAGAAGGAACGCTTATCATCGAAAAGGACTTCGACAAAATCGGGCTTCACTGTTCCCCAACCTCGAATCTCGTTTTCGAAAACTGCCGCATTCCGGCGTCAAATGTTATCGGGCAGCTTGGCCTCGGCTGGTTTATTGCAATGGCAACCCTTATCGGGTCGCGCCCGATGATCGCAGCACAAGGCGTCGGGCTGGCACAGGCCGCACTCGACTGCGCGATCAAACATGTAATGGAGCGCGAACAGTTTGGCAGGAAACTTGCTGAATTCCAGGCAATCCAGCACGAACTTGCAGAAATGGAAATGGCGGTGGAGGAAGCGCGGCTTCTAACATATCAGGCCGCATGGGCGGTTGATGAAACTCCGCTTCTTGATCGGGAAAGCATTATGGAAAAAACTTCCTATGCGAAACTGCATGCGTCGCGCGTCGCCGCGGATCTTTCGCGCCGCTCTCTCGTGCTTCACGGCGGCATGGGGGTTATGGCTGAGACGCGCATTTCCGCAATCTTCCAGGATTCCATTGTCCTTGAGATTTATGAAGGCGCATCAAACATCCAGAAATATATCATCGCCCGCCAGCTTTTGCGAAAACAGGGTTTCAGAATCTGATTGTTCAACGGAAAGCACTGGCAAAAATGAAAAATCTCCGCAGCAACGCGGAGTTTTTTATATTGGCATTTTTATGCTTCAAAAACTCGAGTAATAAGAAACGGAGCATTTCCCGAATAACTCATTCCGGTGAAAATAGTCTCCGGAATATCTTTTTCCCGAATAGTATAAATAAACATGCACCCACTCATGAACAAGATTTTGCTCCGATACGTGATTGGACGGCAAGAAAATCGCATCAAGCGTGGTAATTCCGTAAACAACAGTATCATCAAGCTCGACGGATCCCGCAGGCAAGATAACGATCGGAATCGCAAGGCGTATTGTCCGCAACTCCGCCGTTTCGGATGGGACGCACGAACGAAACCGCCTTTCTGCCCGATCAATATCATCGAAAATGAATTCCCACCACGCATCAGACAATGTCCTCTCGCTTGAATTAAACGCCCTGACACCGATCGGATGGGTCCGAAATTCCGATGTGGCGCGCGGAAAATGCCGGATATGAATACGTATAACACCGCACCCACCCATGAACAAAAACGCAACTACAACAAGAAAGAGTGACAGGCCGTATCGGACGGGCACTCTTTGCATCAATCCCACCGCACGCCCGCGTGATACAATTCATATTCGATCTTTGTCCAGTTTCCGGTGCAGTGAATCCCCCTGCCGCCCATTCCCTGAAACACAGCGATATATTCCTGTGTGTCGTCTATAAAAACGCATTCACCGGGAAGCGCGCCGATTTTCGCAAGTACCTTTCGGAAGATTTTTTCGCACTCCGGTTTCGTTGCCTGGGACGGCTTTACTTTCCTGCACCGAATGTCGGTGTCGCTCGACCCGAAAAAGCGATCGGCAAGATTAATCACTTCCTTAAATCGTGAAAAACGGTTTCCGCGGCGGCTATCACCCCGGATATGTGCCGCATGCGCTTGATTGGTGTTGGATAAGAAATAAATCCCATATCCCCCTCCTTTCAGTTTTCTTAAAAGACTTACTCGCTCTTTTGCGGGCGGCGAAGGATCAATAATCATATTCCAGCGTTCGACAAATTCTTCGTCGCTGAACGACGGGACGGAAATTTTGCGCCCGACGCATAATTTCGCCGATTCTTCGCGGAACCGTTCGATAAAACGCCGCGTTGACAGCCCTCGCTCGTAAGGAAAAATCAGTCCGTTGGGATACTGCGAAAATATATGCCAGAAATGGTGGCGCGGGATACCGAACACGCGCGAAAGCCAGTTAAAATGGACATCAAGGTCAAAATCATGAAATGTTTTTCCCCAGTCAAAAATGATATTTTTGACTTTTGGATCTACGGCTTTCGAATCGGTCATTTCTCACACCGTATTCGGCTTTAAAGAAACTTACTAAAAAATACCAGATACGCGCCCAAAAAGCAAAAAAGTTTTGTCCGTCAAAACAGCACGGTGCCCAATACTCCCGCTTCTGATGCGGCATGCGACCGGATGATCGGAATTTTCGAAATATCTTTCGTGAGCCCGTGCTTTGAAAGAACGCTCCGAAGGTGCGGAAGAATGTGCGGCAGAAGCGGGTGCAGACCCCCTCCGACAATCACAACATCGGGATCGAATAAATACGCGACATTCAGAATTGCCGCGCCGAGAGCGTTTCCAGCTTCTAAAAAAAGCTGTTTTGCTTTCCTGGAGTTTTTTTGCTTGATCATGTCGCTTACCCAAAGCGTTTTCTTTCCCGGACAGATAGCGCGTCCTGCCGCATAATCTTCGAATGAAAGCATCTGCTCCTTACAAAGAATGGAGTGTCCTATTTCGCCGCAAAGCCCGTGCGCCCCCTCCTGCAGGCGTCCGTTGATCGCGAGCGCGCCTCCGATTCCAGTTCCCCACGCAATAAAGAGAACCCTCTTGTGCCGCAGTTTCGGCCTCGTGCGCAATTCATGCGCAAGCATCGCGTTGGTATCATTCATAAAAGAAACGCGCGCGCGGTATTTTTTTGCAAGAATTTTATCCAGGCGGATTCCTTCCAAAACCGGAATATTAAAACAGCGAAGAATTTTTCTGTCTTTCACAACGCACGGAACGCCCGCGCCAATCCGTGAGACAGGCCTGCCCACCCGAACATTTTCAATCGCCGAAAAAATGCACTGCAAGACGCGCTCTTTTCCGTGACCAGCAAAAAAAATCCTGCTCTGTGCAGTAATGCGCCCGTTGTCTATTCGCGCGGCAAAAACTTTTGACGCGCCGATATCAACTCCGATTGTTATTCCCCGTGCCGCCATAATGATAGTATAGCAACATATAACTATTAAGACCATACACCGGCTTATTCGTGCGAAACACGATAGTGTGCCAACCAATCGTCACGGAGATAATTTCTTTTTTGCCCATGTTAAAAAGCGGGGGTATCCCGCTTATTATAATTATTTTATGTCTCCGAACCTCTCAAGCCCGAAAAATTTCAGAAATTCTCTTACGTCGCGAACTGTAAAATCGGGCTCCCGCGCCGTCACCAAATCCTCCGGCATGCCGCTGTCCAGGAGTGAAACCGCTTTCGCTCCCGCTTTTTTCGCCGCGGTTACATCGGGTGGAGAATCGCCAAGATAAAAACAATTCTTCGGCGCGATTTCTTCATTTTCACAAATTTCCCGGATCAGGCGCGCTTTGTCCAAAACGTCATAGACCCGACAATGGAACATGCGATATAATCCGAATCTTTTCAAAAGCGGGACAGCAAGTTTCTTTGTTTGTGCGGTAACCAATCCGGTAAAAACTCCATTCCCGATGAGAGTTTTCAGTGTATGGTATGCTCCTCGCGACAGAT
>MHQO01000074.1:432-7065 GCA_001820675.1 Candidatus Sungbacteria bacterium RIFCSPLOWO2_01_FULL_47_10 | reverse complement strand
AGGGGAAAAATCCGTATTCAGGGACTGGAAAGCGTTCGGAGACGTTGACATGCGCGAGGCGCTCGCATGGTCAGCGAACGTATATTTTTATATTATCGGCGGAGGATACGCGGATGAAGGAATAAAGGGGCTCGGTATCGAGCGCATCAAAAAGTACGCGGGCCTTTTCGGGCTTGGTTTTCCGCTGGGAATAGATTTGCCGGGGGAAGCATCGGGACTTATACCCGATCCCGCATGGAAACAGAAAGCGCGTCCGAACGATCCCGTCTGGAGAGTCGGCGATACCTATAATGTTTCCATCGGCCAGGGCGATGTCCTGATAACTCCTCTTCAGTTAAATAGCGCGACGGCAGCCATAGCAAACGGCGGCTCGGTTATGAAGCCGCGGGTAGTGCGGGAAATTCGGAATGAAGCGGAAAAAGATGTCCGGATAATCGAACCCGAAGTGCTGTCGCGTGGCTTTGTGTCGGATGACGTATTAAAGGTTGTCCGTGAAGGAATGAGGAGGGCAGTAACTGCGGGATCCGCGTGGGCGCTTGCCGACGCGGCGGTTTCGGTTGCGGGAAAAACCGGCACCGCACAGACGGAGACGCAGGTTTTTGACCGGAATCATGCATGGTTTACCGGTTTTGCGCCATACGAGAGTCCGGAAATCGCAATTACCGTATTCGTCGAAAAGGGGGGAGGGGGCGCGACCGTTTCGGTGCCGATTGCGAAAGAAATTATAAACTATTATTTCTCCGTTCCGCGTGGGGATAATAGGCATTGACTTATGGGCGGGGTTAGGTATGATTAGAGGCAATTTTTATGGCAGACTACATCAGCCTGGAAGGGCTCGAAAAATTAAAAGAAGAGTTGGAAAACCTCAAGGCGGTTGAACGAAAAGCCATCGCCCAGCGTCTTGAGGCGGCAAAAGCGCTTGGCGACCTTTCGGAAAACTCCGAATATCAGGAGGCAAAAGAAGCGCAATCACTGAATGAGGTGAAAATTGCGGAGCTTGAGGAACGGCTCAAGCATATTGTGGTAATTCAAAAACCGGTCGGGACCGATATCGTCCAGGTGGGTTCGACCGTTGTCGTCGAAAGCGACGGAGGAGAGGAGACCTATATGATTGTCGGATCCGAGGAGGCCGATCCTGTCGGCGGCAAGATATCGAACGAATCGCCGACCGGGAAAGCGTTTTTGGGAAAGAAAAGGGGAGACAGCGTTGAGGTGAAGACCCCGGGAGGAAGCAGGAGATATGAAATCAAGGAAATACGGTAGCATTGAAAAAACCTTGGCGAACCCAGGGTTTTCTAATAAAATCCGGTGTTTTGTTCTATTTTTCCCGCATCATCCAAAAACTGAAACGTCACGGGGTCAAGTCTCTGTATCTCTCTTTTCTCTGAATTAAGAAGATAAACTCTCAATCCGCCATCATTCATGAGAATGGTTTGCATATCATAAATCGCCAATCGCTTTTCGTCATCACTTGGCATATCGTGGCCAGACGCATTTGGTGACATAATATAATCCATAAGAGCAGTAACGTATTTAGACGATGATAGCATGGGCAAGAGTTCCCTGACGGCACCGATAAATTTATTTCCATACACGGCAAGGATAGACGGCACACCGGAAATTTGTATCGGATTAGGATCAAGAACGGCGACTGCAACAAAAAAATCAAGATCATTTTTTGTATCTTCCGTTAACGGTTCCGACAGTTTTGGATAAACTCTCGACCAAGCTTCGTTTGCCCGTTTCCATTCCGAACTTTCACCACCCGATATATTTTCTGATTTTTCTTCTTCTATTTTTTTTGCCGCAAAATTTTTTCCGCCGGAGGCGAAATATCCCACATCACCGTTTATAAATTGAATGATGACGAGATGTTCTCCGGCGACAAAGTAATCTGCGCCACGAAGGACTCTTTCACACGGTTTTTTCGTTGCCGCAGAAACGATTCCGCACTCGAACTCCGTGAATTCCGATACCGGCTTCCATGACCCCGCATACGAGAAGATCGGCGCAAGAAATAAAATGCCGAGAAAAAATGCCGCACACGCTGTCGTTTTCACCGATATATTCCTTTTCAAAGAACCGGTTTCCTACTCGTATCAGTACAACATATTTTAAATAATGTCAATCCGATTTGAAAGGGTATTCGGTAAAATGCTATGCTAAAACCAACCAACTAACCAACCCACGACCCCAATGTCATTAGAAGACATCCGCAACGAACGCATAAAAAAACTGGAACGGCTTGAAGAAGCCGGCATTGATGTTTTTCCCGCATCGGTTTCCAAAAAGCGCGAAGATGTTTTCGCTGTCCTCAAAGGATCATATAAGCGTGTCGCAAAAGGGAGGGTTACGCTGACAGTTCCGCGAAAAGATAAGACGGTATCGGGAAGATTAATTGCGAAGCGTGAACACGGCGGATCGTCTTTTGGGGACCTTACAGACGCATCCGGCAAGATTCAGATTTTTTTTAAAGAAGATATTCTGGGCACCGAGTTATATTCGTCGTTTATTCAAAATTGCGACATCGGGGATTTTCTTGAGGTTTCCGGACGGCCCTTCATCACCAAGCGCGGGGAGCCGACAATCGAGGTTTTTGAATGGAGGATGCTCGCAAAATCTCTTAGGCCCCTTCCCGAGAAATGGCACGGGCTTCAGGATGTCGAGGAGCGGTTCCGGAAACGCTATCTCGATCTTTTGGTGAACGAAGGAGTGAGAGAAAAATTTCGTACCCGTTCAAACGTTATAAGAAACATCCGCGATATTTTTTATAAAAACGGCTTTGAAGAAGTGGAAACCCCCACGCTTCAGCCGATAGCGGGAGGGGCGCTTGCCCGCCCGTTCAAAACGCACCATAACGCGCTTGATATCGATTTGTATTTGCGAATCGCGCCCGAGCTCTATCTGAAAGAATTGCTTGTCGGCGGTTTTGAAAAAGTATTTGAAATCGGAAAGAGCTTTCGAAACGAAGGAATTGATGCGACCCACAACCCGGAATTCACGACGATCGAGTGGTACGCCGCGTATTGGGATGAAGAAAAAATGATTGCGTTTGTTGAAAATATTTTTGCAGAGCTCGTAAAAAGAACGTTTAAGGGGAGCACGTTTGAGTATGAGGAAGCGCGTATTTCGGTAAAACCGCCGTTTCACCGGTTTCTTTTTCGGATATATTAAAAAAATATGCGCTGATTACGGATTACGATTCCGAGTCAAAAGAGTCCATCGCCCTCATCGCCCGGCGCTTCGGGCTTGACCCCGCTTCCGGAGAATCGAAAGGAAAGATGGCCGACGAAATTTATAAAAAAATTTGCCGGCCCCACCTGAAAAACCCGACGTTTATCATTAATCACCCGCTCGATATTTCCCCGCTTGCAAAGAAGCATTCCAAAAACGCTTCGACGGTCAGGCGGTTTCAGCTTGTCATTGCCGGCCTTGAGGTCGTTAATGGATTTTCAGAGCTTAACGATCCGCTTGACCAGAGGGCGCGTTTTGAAGAGCAGGAAAAAATGCGAAGCATCGGAGAAGATGAGGCGCATCGGGTTGACGAAGAATTTGTGGAAGCCCTTGAGTACGGCATGCCTCCTGCGGCGGGGGCGGCCATTGGGATCGATCGCGTAAGCATGCTTTTTACGAATACGCATAACGTAAAAGAGGTGATATTATTTCCGACGATGAAACCAAAAGATCATTAATCGGCCGCGAATTGATTCGCACATGCTTGCTTATTTCGAAGCCGAAAATTCAAAAGTTTTTTATTCCATTTTTGCATTTCTAAATTATGATCGAAAAACAAGAATTTGATAAATTGCCAAAGACACCGGTTGGACATGGGGCGAGAAAAAAAGCGTATGAGGGCACGACTGTCACCGGAAGGTCGTTTCGCGACTATGAAGACATGTTCGGGTTTTCAAAAAAAGAATTGAAAGGGAAGACGGTATTGGATATTGGTTCCAGCGTTAACGAACGTTTTTCACAAGAAGCAAGAGAGAGCGGTATCAACGTGGTGTCATTGAATCCCGATATGTCGTATTGGAAAGCGCGAAGCAAGATGAAGGATTTTTTAAAATTAAAGGAGCCGCAACGGAGCGTTGCCGGAGTTGTTCAAGAACTGCCCTTCGGGGATGAATCATTTGACATTGAAGTTTCAGCTTTTGCGGTTCCTTATTACTTGCTGGGGCATGAGCAGGAATATCGACGTGCTATTCAAGAAGTGATACGAACGTTAAAGCCCGGCGGAAAAGCGTATTTTTACCCTATTCATGCGTCACTGTATAAAAGTAGATCATTTTCTAAGATACTTGACGACTACTCGGAATATATTGATAGAAGCTTTGAACTGATTGAAAAAGATATGGATGGAGCGGACACATACCGTCTGACCATAACAAAAAAGATCGGAGAGCGGGTTATGAATGAATAGTATGCAAAAACTGTTATTAGCTACAACAAATCCCGGAAAGGTGACTGAATACAAAACGCTTCTCGGTCATGTGCCTGTGGAGATGGTTTCCTTGAAAGAGGCGGGAATCACCATGGCTGTCGAGGAGGACGGAAAGACGTTTGAAGAGAATGCGGTGAAGAAGGCGATTACATACATGAATGTTTCAGGACTTCCGACGCTTGCCGATGACGGCGGAATCGAGATTGATTATCTCAACGGGGAGCCGGGCGTATACTCACGGCGGTGGCCGGGACACGAGGCAACGGATGAAGAATTGATTTCAATGGCGCTTGAGAAACTTTCGGGCATTCCGAGGTCAAAGCGTACCGCACGCCTTCGCGTGGTTGTCGCGCTTGCGTTTCCGGGAGATTCAACCGTGTATACGTCTGAAGGGGCCAAGCGCGGGATTATCGGAACGAAACCGATTAATCTTGTTGAGGGGTATCCGTTTCGCTCGCTTTTTTATGTTCCGGAAATTAAAAAATATTACAGCGAGTTGACGATCGAAGAAGAAGCAAAAATCGCCCACAGAAAAGAGGCGCTGGAAAAACTGATACCGATACTTAAGCAAAAGTTTATATAGCGCTAATGCGGCAATAAGTATCAATCAATATCCATCAGTATCTATAAGTATCGGATACGTATTGATGCTCATAGATACTTGTTGATATTTGTTGATGGCACTGAAGTAATGTTGGACATAAGGTTCGTCCGTGATAATCCCGAAGAAGTCAAAAGAGGCCTTCAAAGAAAAGGTGTTGATTTTGATGTGGACGCGTTCTTAAAACTGGACGAGAGGCGGAGAAAAAAAATTCAGGAAGTGGATGATATGCGCTCCATCCAGAATACGGCGGCCGGTGACATAGCAAAAATAAAAGAAAAAGAAAATCGCGACAAAAAAATCTCCGAATCAAAGGAATTAAAAGAACGATTGATTCGATCAGAAGAAGAATTAAAAGTTCTTGATGCCGAATTTGCCGGATTGATAGTTGGTATTCCCAATCTTCCTCTGAAAAACGTTCCGGACGGTCTTGGCGAGAAGGGAAATATTGTTCTTCGCGAGGTTGACGAGAACGGCACGGCATACCCCCGAGGGGAAAGCCCGAAACCTAAGTTTTCTTTTACTCCGCGTGATTACATGGACATTGCCAAGAAACTCGACATAATCGATACGGAACGGGCATCGCGCGTTTCGGGGTCCCGTTTCGGGTACCTGAAGCGCGAGGCGGCTTTGCTTGAATTTGCATTGGTCCGGTATGCGTTTGATTTAGTGTGTGACGAAAAAAACATTGAATCGGTCGCAAAAGAGCTTGATCTTTCGTTGAAACCTATTCCGTTCATCCCGATTATTCCACCCGCGCTTGTCAAGCCAGAATCCATGCGCGCGATGGGGTATGTCGAGCGGGGAGGCGATGAGATTTATCATATTGAAAAAGACGATATGTATGT
This sequence comes from Candidatus Sungbacteria bacterium RIFCSPLOWO2_01_FULL_47_10, assembly GCA_001820675.1. GTDB lineage: Bacteria > Patescibacteriota > Minisyncoccia > Sungbacterales > GWA2-42-14 > 2-01-FULL-47-10-A. The sequence goes on along the minus strand of MHQO01000074.1, from coordinate 1,175 downwards.
AGTGGGAACGTCCGAACAATCCGTCGGGCCGATGCATATACACGAGACGTTTGAGGAAAAAGATCTGCCAATGCGGTATATTTCTTTTTCAACGTGTTTTCGGCGCGAGGCGGGCTCATACGGAAAAGACACGAAAGGAATACTTCGCGTTCATCAATTTGATAAAGCCGAGATGGTCATATTTGCGACACCAGAAACATCGGAAGAGGAGCACCTGCTTTTACGAGGAATTGAAGAGCGGCTTATGAAGACGTTGAAAATCCCCTATCATGTTTTGAACTGTTGCGCGGGAGACCTTGGCGATCCTGCGGCGGCAAAGTATGATATTGAAGCATGGCTCCCGGGACAAAACGGGGGTAAAGGAGAATATAGGGAGACACATTCAACATCAAATACAACCGACTTCCAGGCACGGCGGCTGAACATCAAGATGCGGAAGAAAGACGGAACAACGCAGTTCGTCCACATGTTGAACGGCACCGCGTTCGCGGTCGGCCGCATGATCATTGCGATTATCGAGAATTATCAGCAGGAAGACGGGTCGGTAAGGATTCCGGATGTTTTGCAAAAATATATAGGAGGGATGAAGGAGATACGGCGATGATACGTATCGATACTCGTAGCCACTTACACGAATGAGGGTTTAAAGATTGGGCTGATGCTCGGTCCGCTGAAGTTCGAGAGAAGCAAGAGAGGAGGAGATTATACATCCCGAAAAATCCCAGTTGCCACGATTTAAACCA
>MHQO01000074.1:0-299 GCA_001820675.1 Candidatus Sungbacteria bacterium RIFCSPLOWO2_01_FULL_47_10 | reverse complement strand
GTAAGAGTTTGCCCACCTCTTGTACCCGGTCCCAGCCGTAAGACGAAATTTGAGATCTTGGGACGATTTGCTTAACTTAAGCAAATTTTGCGAATGGTACACTTTTGTACTATTCGAGAAACGCCGAATTGCAAAGATTGTTTGCATCGCCCTGCTCAATGTAAGCAAACTGGTTCTTTTGTTTACATTGCCTTGACATGGCCTTAAACTCTTGCATTTCCTCATCTTGTCCAGTATAATGACTGTATTATGCTAAAAAGGGAGAATAAGCATAGTATAACGTAAATAATATGCTAAAA
>MHQO01000073.1:3032-6712 GCA_001820675.1 Candidatus Sungbacteria bacterium RIFCSPLOWO2_01_FULL_47_10 | reverse complement strand
CGGAATAAAAAAAACACCGGCCAAGAAAAGCGCAATGATCATTGCGCATGTTGATCGGAAGTTGATAGATATTTGTATATACGTATTGAAACTCATTGAAACTGAAACTTCCAAAGACTTATCAACGATGTCATACAAGCGGAAGTTGGTATCCAGATATAACACAGGCATGGATTCCTGCTTTCGCCGGAATGACAAAAGGGGCTAAAATTCTCCACTCGTTCCACTCCCTCAAAACGGCCGAAGCGAAGAATTGTCCAGTGGCCCCTCATCAACTGACCGCAACGATTCCATCCTCTCAATCGCGCGCCGCTCAAGCTCTTTATCAAAGCTCACGGAAAAAATATAGAACAAAAGGAGTGAAATGACGACGGAAAGTCCGATCGCGCCATACAAGACATACCGGAAAAATTTCACATTCTCGAATTCAAACGCTACCTCGTTCTTAAATTGCATGACCCGCTCACCCATGCTCTCGGACAACGACGAAGACTTCCCGCGCCGCGCGTGTTCCCTTTGCATGTATTCCCGCAATGCCTCCTCAGTTGTAACCCACGCAACGCTGGAATATATCTGCTTGCCTGGAAGTTTGCCTTTTCTGATCAACTGGCCAATATAATCTGGTGCATAACCAGAGATTTTTGCCGCCTCTTTGAGAGTGATAAATTTGTTAGTATTTCCTTGCATTTTTGATATATCGTGTATCGAGTTTTAATTTAAAAGTAATTATCTCGATAGCCGATATAACTATTATAACACCGCAAAAATTTCATAAAAGACATTACCACAAATTAAAACGACATTTTTCCTTAATTCTTAGAATTTTATCCACAGTTTGTAACCAAAAACCGCCCCAATTAAAATTGGGGCGGCTATTTTATAATTTCATTATAAAATATTATCTCGACTACCGAGATTTATTTTTTCCTCATTTTTACAACATTACTAAACATTCATATTCACATGACAATACCTTGATAAGGTTTGTTTGTGTGTGCGATTGTTACGGGAATATCTCAATGCTCAACAATGCTTCTGCTTGTGAATAAAAAAACACCGAATTTCGGTGAAAGTGAAAAAGTAGGCCGTATCATTATAAGGGTATGCCAATATCTCTATTGTTTGGATATTCCTCCAGACGTAACGATCATTTCCCAGGACTGAATTTGTCCAAGCGACTCCCCTGTTTCAATCAAATCACCGATTTTTCCTCCATATTGCGTCCATGTCGGAATACCAATGATACACAGGGATTTATTATCAACCGCAATACCTCCCGAATTTCCAAGATCCATTTTTGCGGATGTTTTATATTTCAATCCCCATTCTGTTTTAAGAAAACCGCTAATAACTCCCGTGGTCAGCGTCAGGGTATTTCCCCCGAATTTAGGATATCCGAATACAGTGACATCGTTTCCGGCATTTATGTCTTCACTCCTGCAGAATTCAATAGGGAACGAACTGAAATATTCCTCACGTTCATTATCAGATACATCCCGAATCTGAAGAACCGCGATATCGACAATTGGATAATTTTCATCATAGCGAATAAGATCCGCCAAAAAAGCTTTGCCGTAGGTTGAATATTCGGGCGGTAGAGGCAAATGAATTTCACACCGGATATTTACAGGGTCACCCGCGCCGATTACATGGTAATTTGTTATGACAATCGGGCCCGCATCCCACATAAGCTGCGTTGTGCCGCTCCCCCTCCATTCGCCTTTTGGCCCCTTGCAGTAGACAAAAACAACCCTTTTCATGATATTCGAAATGAGTTCCGACGATAATTTATCGGGAGCTCTTTCATCCTGCTTCTCGATTTCATCTCGAAGCGTGCGCAGTTCGCCTTCCGTATATTCTCCTTTTTTGACAACCGAATCGGATACTTCCGTCGTTGAAGCCATATTTCGATAGAGTTCTTTTTCTAATTGTGAAACAAAACGACTTAACGTAAAAACCGACTCTTGCGTTCTCGACAGCGTTTCGTGCTGTTCAGAATAAATCCTGTAGCCAAGATATGCGATCAGTACGAAAAGAAAAAAAACTGTAGCGGTAAGGCTGATCACTATTATTCTAAACGAAATTTTTCCCTGTGTCTTATTCATGCGCGATAATACGATGAAAATATCGATAGAATGACTTCATTTGAACAGCGAAGTCGGCATAATTCGTGAAACGACACTCTCGTCACGATTACCTCGATTTCATCGTATCACCCCATAGCCGCATATTCAAACAAAAAACAGGCAAAAATAGGGTGCCTGTTTTTTAAAAAATCTGTTTTATTTACTTCCCCCTTCAATCCGTTTTCTGATATTTCCCCAGTGTTTTTTCATGTCTTTCACAAGGGCGTCAAGCTCCTTTTTGTCGATACTCCTGACACCACGGTACTTCTTCGCCACCGCATCCACCGCCTGATGATAGACTTTTTCATTTACAACCTTCATTTCTTCAAGCCGCTCCAAAACCTCGCCGCGTATTTTCAAGGCCCACCCCCGAATCATCTTTCTTTGTCTTCCTCCGGATGCAGTGCCGTATAGATAATACGCACCCGCCGCCGCCGCGGCCAAGGCACCAATCCCCAATCCAAAACCTACTTTGGAAACATGTTTTTTTGCCATATATCTTTACACATGTTCACATTCTGCATTTTATATATGAAGCCGCGGACAAACACCGGAAACGCATCATCTGCGACTATACTATAGAATGCAAAACACTGTCACGTATAAATATGATTAAATAAAATGAAACTCATTTTTTCACGTATTTTAAATGTACAATCTTTTCCGCATCACGCAAAGTCCGCACATCGTGCATTTTCGCCGCCGTCCTTGGCTTCGATCCACTTGATATCTCTGACCGGAAAGATGTTCAATCAGCGCCTTTCTCATCGCGTCGTCATCCTCGATTATCAGATTTTTTTGAATTTGCTAAAAAAAGCGTCGAAAATTATTTCTTTTGCTTTCGCTTTCGCGGAAAATTTTTTATGGCCGCGCTTAAAACCGCGTCAACGGCATTTTTCAAGCGCACACCACGTTTTTCGACCAAGTATCTGAAACCCTTTATGTCGCTGACGATCTTTTCGCCCTCGCCTCGAATAGACCCGGAAAACGCGGATGCATCGTCGAGGATCTTTTCCCCTTCTTCCTTGGCTTTTTTCGAAAGAAACGAAATATCGCGAAGTACGATTATAAGATAATAGAGCGCTACGAGCAAAACCGCCGATACGACCACGACGGCAACAGCGGTAATGAAGAAAAAAATGTCCGATTTTATGATGCTTTCCACGGCATCCATTATACCACAAACAATAAGCCGCCGTAATTCACAGTTGTTGCGATTCCACAATCCGGGGCGTATGCGCACCACCACATGTTAGAATATGAAATTATCCACCCTGCCATTGTTTGATGAATTCGAACGGATAAAGGAGCATGATGATGTTTAGGGCGAGGTTGTCGCGAATGAAATACAGCACGAAAGTTTCAAAGAAAATCGTTGCGGCAACAATCGACCATACCGGAAAATGGTATGCGGCAAAAAAACCGAGGACCATAAAAAGAATGTCCGAGATTGAATTGAGAACACTGTCTCCGTAATAATCGAACGAGATCGTCGCTTCCCGATAGCGGTTGATGATGAAGTCAGTGTTCTCAAAGACTTCCCACGACGATTCG
>MHQO01000073.1:0-3016 GCA_001820675.1 Candidatus Sungbacteria bacterium RIFCSPLOWO2_01_FULL_47_10 | reverse complement strand
GATGATGTGCGAGAAACTGTACCAGTCGGAAATATGCTGGGAGTTTTCGGAACTCATGGTAACTCCGTGCCAAAGCTTTATATATCCGCACTCGCAGATAGGCACGCGGCCCATGAAAAAAAGCGAAAGAAACGCAAAAAAAATAATGCCGCATGAGGCAATAATATAACTCCGATTCGAAATGTCTTTAAAAAAACCAATGTTCATATCGTGTGTATGGATTGCGAATTCCCGCATTGCTACGCCTAACGCCGTCAACCCGCTCCAGAATACTGCCGCCCACGACATTCTCACATTCTTAAGAATATGAGAATGTTTTTATACATAACAATCAGTGAAAAAAGAAAATCCAAAATCCGAGTGAAACCGCAATCCGATATATGCCGAATGCTACAAAACTATGCGATTCGATATATCGGAGAAAAAATTTTACAGCAAGCACCGCAACGCCAAACGACGTTGTAAGGCCAATAAAAAGCAGACGAAAATCATCAAACATGAAACCACCCGCGCTCTTGAATAAATCATACCCCGTTGCCGCAGCCATGGTCGGAACGGCAAGAAGAAAGGAAAATTCGACAACGGTTTTCCGGTCAAGGCCAATGAATAGTCCGCCTAAAATTGTTGCGGCCGCGCGCGATATGCCCGGTATGACCGATGCGCTCTGGGCAAGACCGATGAAAAACGATTGTCGGTATGTTACGGTATCAAGACTTCGCGTCAGGTGTTCTTTTTCTTTATACCAATGCTCAAAAAGAATCAGCGCGATTCCTCCAAAAAAAAGCGACCACAAGACAACGGCAGTACTTCCCAGCAATACCGATTTTATCACTGCATACATCGCAAACCCAACAAGCGCGGTTGGAACGAATGCAACCAGAATCTTTTTTACCATCGAACGATCAATAAAAAACCTCCTCCAATACAGAACGGCCACGGCAAGAATCGCCCCAAGTTGAATACTGATCTCGAATGTCCTTACAAAATCTCCCGACGTAAGGCCGAGAATGTCCGATGCAAGAATCAGGTGCCCGGTCGACGAGATCGGGAGATATTCGGTTACACCCTCAACAATTCCGAGGATTATGGCGTTGGCAATAGTCATACGCCGATCGTACCATGTCCGGAAGCCAAAAAAAATAGCGCCAGCGGCGCTATGAGATCAATTCTGGCAAACGCGTTTCGTGAACGATCATAATGGGATGTGTCCGCTTGTACTGGACATTCGTAACGGGGGGATTATATAAGACAAAAATACCGTCGAGCGCATCCATTCTCAAAAAAACAAACCCGAGCTTCTGTGATATCCCGATAACCGGCGCGGTATCCCACGGCTTCTCGGTATTCGGCATAAGAAGTATTGCGCCGACCTCCCCTTTCCAAAGACGCGCTGCAGAAATGCCGATGCTTCCGCCGGAAACTTCGACATTTTTGAATTTATTCCCGATAAGCGCCGCCAACACGCCGTTAAATTCCATCGGATTATCACGGAGAAGAATATATTGACTTTTAAGCGGTTGGTGCGGATTGATCGTCAGGTGCTCCGATATCCCCCAATCGCGGATGCGATGAACCTTCGCGGAGCCGGGTCGGTATCCGTATACTTCCTGGCTCATGACATCGCCAACCCACGCAGAAACAATTTTGCCCCTCCAGACAAGGCTTACCATTGAACCGATTCCGTGAGATTGCTTTCGCTTCAACGCCGAAGTGCCATCAATGGGGTCAACGGTAAAAAAGCAGCCATCATACCCACGATCCGACGGAACCGCAAGGTCCGCTTCCTCTGCAACAATCCCGATATGCGGAAAACATTCACGAAGTGTTCGCACATATATGGTCTGAACGCTTTTGTCGACTGTTGTCACATAGTCATCCCCGCCATCTTCTTTTTTCCCCTTCACCGCTACTTCAAAATCGCGAAGCTGATTGCGCGCAGACTGCATGGCCCTGCGCACCGTTTCTTTCAACACGATTCCGATGATATGCGCATTAACCTTGCCAAACGAAGCATTGCGCGCATGGTTCATGAGCATCTCTGTTTTTAAAGATCGGACTCTTATGAAAACATACTATATATTCTCCGCGCAATCAATCGCTCGTAAAAAACTACCGGCTTATTCGCACGAATAGGCCGGTAGTTTAAATTGAGGAAAATGTCTTCGTATGGTATTTTTCTCCTTCTCAAAAGACCGACGGCCGGGCATGCGTGAATCTTTTATGCCGTAGGGGGCGCAAACCAAATTCCCTTTTCTCTCGCGGCATGATCGTGCAATTGCCCTGACCTCATTCAATCGAACACAATTGATCCCGATATGCGCAAAACGGGCATAATTCTCCTCCGTTTGCGCCGGAATTTTTCCCCGGAGCCGGCATATCTCCCCTCAATGCATTCGTTGCCTCGTGAATTTTCTTCATAATCTTATCCGGGTCGGTTTTTACAGCTTCGCATATAATGCGAAAAGCGAGCGGATCATCAAGATTCATGTTTTTGTGGTCAAGGAACCAAAATACGAGATACGCGATGTTTTTCGTCTCATATCCTTTTTCGCGTAAAATCAGCGTATATCCACTCATCTGCGCACCATAGGTCCAGTGCGTTTCTTTCGGAGGAAAGCCGCGCGTTTTATTGTCGAGAGGAATAATCGAACCATCCGGCAACTCAAGCGCTTCATCGAGCGCGCCTCCGAACCACACGCCGTCATTTATCTGAATTCCGAAACTCGTTCGTCTCATCTCCCGAATTGTTTCGATGTCTTTGATAAGCCGTCCATTGATTTTGTCTTGAAGCTCCGGGGGCAGTCCTTTTTTGCGCCAGTTATCATAATGATTTTTTAACGTATAATCCATGCCGCGGGGAAGTGTTGAGGAAGGGCCTTCCGGGCGGTGTATGCCTTTTTTGAACCGAAGCCAAAAACATCTCGGACATTCGAGATAGAGGTTTAAAGAAGATGGCGATAGTTTGAGAATGTCGGACATGAATGAATAATTGTTTTCGCACTTACTATATCATATG
>MHQO01000072.1:19038-23122 GCA_001820675.1 Candidatus Sungbacteria bacterium RIFCSPLOWO2_01_FULL_47_10 | reverse complement strand
CAATGGCTTCTATATCGTTTTTGTCCTATTGCCGTGGTCCTGTTTTCTGCCGCAATGCTTTCTTGGACGGTTGTTATGGGGGAGAGATTTAGAAAACCGCCTGCTTCGGCATTTTTACTCGAAGTGATGAGTCGGCCGCGTCCGTCAACGAGATATACGTATCCTGTTTCACCGAGCCGTGTTTGTCCGACGATTTTTCGTACCGACGACAAATTCAGTTGTCCTGCGATGACGCCGATAATTTCATCAAGGCCATTTCGAATCGGGCTTGCGACGGTTACCATCGGGCCGCGCAGGGTATAGTATACATCGCTGACAAACCGTTCTCCTTTTGATGCGCGCTGGAACGACTCCAGTCTCGCGAAACTATCAAAGAGCGGCGGCGGAACATCATCGCGTGAACGCGCCGCAACCACGGAGCCGTATACGTCAGTTGCCGAACCGACGCGCGAGGCGTCAATAATTACGGCATTCTCAATAGACAGGTTTTCCTTGATTATTCCGTCAAGGACTAAATCAAGATGGTTTTTGCAGAGCTGGTATTCGAATGATTTTTCGCCATCTGGCAGACAGGAGCTTTCACCATCCGGCCCCCTCCAGGCAATGCGCTGTACCGGGTCGGGCACTGCAAGCTGAAATATATCCAGTGTGGCGTCAACAAAGCTCTGGATTTCGGTTGATTTTTGAAAAAGAACCGTATCCTCGATTCTCGCAACGTCGTGACGATGCGAGAGGGTGATCGTGTAAAGCGCGAGAACGGCAAGGACGGCAAATGGGGAGAGGGATGCGAAGATGATCGTATAAAAAAGCTTTGCGCGAAGTTTGCTTCCGGTGAAAAGAAGATCCGTACATAATTGTTTTATGCGGGATGACATGGTTATTCAACAAGCCCCATTTTTCGTGTGGTAATCCAGTCGATATGTGTTCTCTCAAGCGGGCCCTTCCTGCCTTCCCCCATGATGTCTTCCGAAAGGGGGGTATCGGCGCCGCCGACATTTACATATTGGTCGGGCACGCCGAATGTATGCGCAAGTTCGTGATATATGAGAGATGGTCCCGGTCCAATACAGCCAGACCCGGACAAGCAGAGGCGCGACAGAAGAAAAAAGCCGTCCGCGCGAGAAATGTTGACAATGTGCACATACGCGGCGGAGAGGCCGTAAATTTCAGCGATCTCCTTTCGTGTTTCCGCACTGGTTTCATGTATGATCCCCCCGGATTGGCCGACATCTTCATACATAATCCCGAGGATTGTGTATTCCGCCGGATTATTTTCTGCGAACGCCGCATCATACAGATCACCGTCTTTTCTAAAAATGCGCCTTTCAATTTCTTCGGAGACCGATACAAGTGCCGCAGGATTTCCGAAATCCGTCCGTTCCGTATTGTAAAAAATTGCATCATTTTCAAGAATAACTGGCTTGGGAAATATCGAAACATGGAGAAGGGATGTATTTGCGAACTGAAGGCTGTGGAATCGTTTTACTTCTTCCAATGCTCTGGACACAAGCCGGTTCCAATCCCGGGCGATAAAAGCGGTTTTATTTTTTGGAACCGCATAGAACATTTTGATGCGAATTGCACCAAGCGAGCGGGATGCGTCGTGGTAGGTATGGATAGCCGACAGTGGCGTTGTTTTTTTTATATCGGGAGCGAGTGTCGTGTGGGAATAAAAGATGCCAACACCAAAAGTCAGGCCGAGGGCCGTTCCAATCACGACCGAGTAGCCGATACGATTTTTTTTTCTCATTATGTTTTCTGATTATTGCGTGGCGGCATCAAGCAGGGCTCGTTCAATCACTTTTCGTGTTGAAGGGCCGACAAAACCCGTGCCGTCCGAAAGGCCGGCTGGAATGAGTATATCTTCCGCGAAAGCGTTTTGAAAAGCGATGACGGCATCTTTCGTACGTTGGCCGAATAAACTCGTTTCATTTCCGGGAGAGCCAGCACCGCTCGCGGAAACCAGGAAACCGTTTTTGTTGAGGAATCTCTGGAGTTCGCGCACGTCTTCGCCTTCCGCGCCAAGAGAGAGATTTCTTGTCGGAGGGAATGCGGACGATTTCTCGGGTGGCAAAGCTGGGCCGGATGTCGGTTTTATCGAAATTAATTCCAATATTTTCTTTCTTGTTGATGGACCGACATATCCGGTTCCCGCAGCAAGGCCAACGGGCGCGAGAATGTCGCCGGAATATGCTTCTTGAAATCGTATTACTGCGCCTTTTGTCATACTTCCAAAATATTCGGTTTCCTTGCCCGGAGAACCCAATCCCGAAGACGTTATGACAAAACCATGCGAATTGAGAAATACCTGAAGCGTTCGTACATCGCTACCGGTGTCACCTTCCGCAAGGTTTCTCTCAATCATAATGACCACTGATGCGGCTGTGGGCTGAATAGGCAGTGCGGACGTTTTTCGGACAGATGTCGCTTTTGCTGTTACGGGGATCTGGTCAAGGTTGGTTGATTCGTTTCCCGCAGGATCTACGGAGCGTATGGTATAGTAGTATGTTTTCCTCTCAATCAAACCTGTATCAACAGCAGTATTTTCCGTGAGGTCGTTAAGCGCTACGGTGCCGAGTTCACCTTCCGATTCCGACCGATAAACTTTTGCGTGGTGGAAATCGAGTGTTGGGGCTGTCCACGATACAGTAATACTGCCTTCATCATTTGCCAGAGCGTTTGCGTTCGTCGGCGGCTCAGGCGGCATTATGTCGGCAGCTGCTATGATCGCAAAACGCGTAAAATGCGTTGTAGCCGCTGAAACGTTCTTTTCGAGCTTATTTACAACCGAATTTGATAGCGTCTTCCACGTTCCTACGGCTTCATCCCAAAAGCTCATAGTCAAATTATCTTCTTTGACGCCGAGGTCTGCTATGTCGTTATCGGTGTAGGGCATTGTAACGGTGACGCTTGTATTGAATGAGGACACGATAGCGTTACTCGCATCGCGCGCCTCAAGATCATACGCAACGCCAACCACCTTAACTTCCCCCTGTGACGCAACGCGCGCGTCCGGCTTGATGCTGATGCGTACCGATCCGCCGGACGAGACGGCATTTGCCGGAACAATAACCTGCGCCCCACCAGATACGGATACGGCGGACGGTTTTGTGGCGTCAGTAGTTTGCGTCGTCGGCGGCGGAAGTTTTGAAACCCGCGAGAGCGATATATTTCGTACTTCATCCTGTGCGGCGACCGATACCGCCGTTTCACTCGATTTATAAAATTCTCCATACACTTCTTTTGCCGCCGCAATTTTCCAGGTTGTGGAACTTGTTATGTTGAGGCGAAATGATCCGTCAAGGGCCGAGAACGATTCCTGATATCCCCCCGCATCCGACCACGCCCAGACGAATGCGCCGGATATCGGCACATCGCCGATAAAAACATTGCCAGTAATTTTCAGGTCCGAGGAACGAAGACGCAACAGAACGGTTTTCGTTTCCGCCTCAGAAACACTTACGATTTTTTCTTCGGGATTGATGTATCCAAAAACTGGATCAACGAACACTTTGATGAAATAGATCCCCGCGGGAACAGAGAGCGTGTATGCGCCGTCTTCTTTTGTGTCTGTGCCTGCGACCAGCGGGTCTTTAAATTCGCTCGATTCCGTGAACTGTCCAAAGCCTGTTTTTGATACCGCGATAAATGCGTGTGCAATACCCCTTCCTTCCGGGTCCGTAACAATGCCGTTGATTTTTGATCCTGCTTTTACGGCAATAAGGTTTTTTGTCAGCGTTTCATCCTCCTTGATATCGACCCGGATATCCGTTTTCTGGAATGACACATAGCCGGAGGACGGTTCTATGTCATATCCAAGATACCACGTTCCCGGCGCAACCCGCATCGAGTAGGAACCCGTTAACGGATCAACGGTGGTCTCCTGCCAGCTACCTGTTTTTGTCGTTGCAAATACGCGCGCGCGGTATCCCGTAACGAGGTTTCCGTCCACATCCTTGAGAGAACCGGTTATTACGGATGCGTTTTTTAAGACGACAATCTTTACGTTTGATATTTTTCCCGATTCGATTGTTACGGTTTTTCCGGATCCTGCTGTGTAGGATGATTCGGGCGGAAGAAAGAG
>MHQO01000072.1:18298-19000 GCA_001820675.1 Candidatus Sungbacteria bacterium RIFCSPLOWO2_01_FULL_47_10 | reverse complement strand
CGTCCGTAAGGACATTTCCCGCCGAATCAACAACTTGACCCGCCACACCGGAGTCGGCGGAAAGAAGTGTGAACGATACCGTCGTGATGACCCCGGATGCAACCGTAACACGTCTGGGCGGATCGGGGCTGTAGAGCCGTAAAGACGCATCCGGTTTTACCGTAACGTCCCAGTCCCCTGCCGTTACGGGTATCTCAAAAGCGCCCAAGGAATCCGTCATGGCGGTCCCGTATTCGTAGCTAGGGGGTTTATACGCGTCAACCTGCACGTTTGCGACCGCGCCCCCGTTTTTATTCAGTACAAATCCGGTAATGCGGTCATGTCGCGCAACAAGGGTTATTGTTCCGATATTTTTTGTCTCACCATCAGAGACGGTAACGGAAGGAATTTTTGGGGAAGACAGCTTCGCGTCGTCACTCCATACGAATATTGAATAAAGGCCGGAAGGAATTGCGATTTTAAAGCGCCCTTCGGCATCGGTCGGGCCGCCGATTTCAAACCCATCGGAACGTTTCAGGCCGATAAAAACGGTATGCGGAGGCGGTGGTGTTCCGTCGGGCCGTTGTATCAACCCGGCAACAGATGCATTAGAGCTTACCACGGAGAAGTTAATCGTCTTTTCCTCGGATATTTCGTTATTCAGGAATTCAACCCGCACGGGAATTTGGTTATAGGACCAATCCGGCGCGGATGAAAGCGGGC
>MHQO01000072.1:0-18232 GCA_001820675.1 Candidatus Sungbacteria bacterium RIFCSPLOWO2_01_FULL_47_10 | reverse complement strand
GACAGCAAGGGAATATGTTCCGTTGCCGTCAGTTTTGGTTTCCGCCCAGGTCGATGAATCTTTCCTGTATGCGTTTACGGCCGCATCCGTTACGGCTCGTCCATCCGAACGGGTGATAATTCCCCGGATGAGCTTCGAAGCTTTTTTAAACGCAACGTCTTTCGTTATAACTTGTCCCGACGAAAATGTCAGAGAAAACGGAGTCGGACTCAGTAGGGCCGAGGCATCTTTTGGTGGATAAATCTCGACAGTATATGTACCGGGCGGTATATTTGCAATCATGTATGTTCCGAGCGAATCTGTCTGTCCCCCACGGGAAACGGCATAGTCTTTGTTATAGACACTGATGAAGGAGTAAGGAACCGGTTTTCCAACTGAGTCGGTTATTTTTCCCTGAAGCGCGGCGTCGGAAATTACGCCGCCGGCACCGGTGGTAAACTGGGCGGAGAAGTCTTTCATGAGGTATGCGCCAGCAAGATTTTTCAGCGCAGTTTTGATCGTAAAGACGTACGTCGTATTAGGATCAAGGGGGGCTGATGGTGTGAATTCAAGCGAGTTAAGGAGGGGCGTGAGCTTTCCCGAAATTGCGGTTTCGGGGTAGGAGAGTTTTGTCAAGGAGAAATAGTTTGTTGACGACGGATCAATCTCGCCACCCACATATGCGCGAATCGCGATATTTGTTCCGACACCCGCCTCTCCATTTTGGGGGATAGACGAGAAAACATAAAAGTCCTGGGGAGTTTGTTTTGTTTCGCCGCGGAATTTTGAAGAAATATAATCGCTATCCATCTGGTTGCCGGCAAAATCCTTAATGCCCTTTTTTATGACGAGCTGGTAATCAATTTCTGCTGAAAGTGCTGCGCTTGAGACAACATCGACGCCGCCGGAGTATACCATAAGCGTGCCGGAAATTTTTGCACCGTCGGAAGATCGTATCAGATAAACGCCTGTTTCGTTTACCGATGCCTGATCAACGGGTTCTGAAAATGAAACGCCTGCTCTGGTTTTGCCGTCTGATTCAAGAAAATAATTGAAGTAGGACACGGAAGGCGGAATTGTATCCGATGATGTCGTCGCGGTTCCCGATCCTCCGGACGCGCTTGTCGTCACGTTTGATTCAAAATACCCCTCCTCCCCCGTTTCATTCCTGGAGACTATTTTGAAATAATACGCTGTATTTGGGAAAAGGCCGGAGATAGAGACGCAGTGTTCGTATACGTATCCGCCCATATCGGTGTCGCACCGGATATCCGCCAGATTCGGATAATTTCCAGAAAGCTGCCCCCAGTAAATCTTTGAGTCTGCTAAGATGTCGGTGGTCCATTTGACCCGCGCGCTCCAGCTTGTAATGCTGAGAGTCTGAACATTGGTGATGAGGGGTCGGATGACGTTAGATGCTGAAATGAACGTCGCCTCACCCGAAGAGGCGCGATTTCCAGACGAATCGGCCGATTCTACTTTGAAGTAATAGACGATACCCGGAGGAAGATCATCCAAATATATGCAGTGCGCGGTAACGAAGCCGTCGCCGTCACAACGAAATACCGATGCTCCAGAATATGAGCCGCTTTGCAGTCCGTAAAGAGCCTTTGAGTCGGAGGGTTCGTCCGTCATCCATTTGATTTGGGCGCCAGGAAAATAAATATTTTCAGAATGGACGTCAGATATCGACGGGGATGTTGTATCTTCAGAGCCAGATGAAGATGAAGAAGACGAAGACGACGTCGTTGAAGATTCGGTTGTGGTGCTGGTCTCTCCGTTTCCCTGGTTTTCTTCGCCAGAGCCGCTTGACCCCGCAGTAAAAAACAAGGATGCGTTTTCATGGAATGAATCGCCCGACTCAACTTTATAATAATATATCGTTCCCGGTGACAGACCTGTAACATTAACACAATGATCCGTCGTTTCCGATGTGCCGAAACAATCGGTAAAATTATACGCAGTATAATTGCCGGGCGCGGTTCCCCAGACGGCACGCGAATCGGAAGCGATATTCGTCGTCCATTTGATTTGGGCTCCTGAACTGATTGCGTTTTCTACACGGATATTTGAGAACGTAATATGCGAGGCATATGCGTTTTTGAACGAAATAAGAAACACAAAAAATGCGATAAGGGTGAATATTGTATAATGCTTTTTCATTGCGTTATAATCCAAAAAAATCGGATAATACTCCGGAATTGTTCGGAATAATTAATAGACCAGTTGCTTAATAAGGTTTTAGCCGTTTTTTTGAAAAATCATTGGCTTAAAATAAGGGTTTTTTGTATCAAATTTCCTCTAAAAATTATTAAGCAACTGGTCTAATAAATATCCTTTTTATTATACGATTGCACCTGTTGCGAGTATAGAAGAAGTTATCCACGCCGCAACTTTTTTATTTTTTTGCGGCACGTTCTCCACTCGGCGGTTTATGAACATCAAGAATGCGTTTTTTTTCTTCAAATTCATTTTCTCCAATCTCTCCCGATGCAAAGCGCTCCATGAGAATTTCATACGGAGTTTTTTGTTTCGGCATTTTGAAAAACAGCCGCTTGATGAGAGCTGCGGCAATGCCGATGAATATCAGCGCCAGGAAGATAAAGAAAAAGAGGAGAAAAATGGACAAGAGATCGTAGCCAAAAAGGGTCGGTTGTTGGAGTAACTGTTGGTCCATAACGATTCTTAATGCACGATCATAAATCCCTCCACCGCGGTCTTACGTCCGTGGATTTCTGGCGGGGGATAAAATCAATGTCGTCATAAATAATCCAAAATACGCTCATAATTGATAAATCGCAGCCATCTGAATCCGTATGAGGTTAAAAGCGGCATAGTGTCGGTAAAGAGCAAAAAACCGAGGATAATAAGGAATATTCCGCTTACGGCCGTCAGCGCATTTCCATACGACGCAAACCGTGTTGTGTACCGGCTGGCGGAAGCGATTGTGCCGGCGATAAATAAAAAAGGAATTGCAAGTCCGAGAGAAAAAACGGAGAGAAGAAACGCGCCCTGCAGTGCTGTGGAGGCGGATGCGGCGAGAAAAAGGATTGATCCGAGAACCGGCCCGATGCAGGGGGTCCATCCGAATGCGAATGAGGCGCCGAGAATGAGCGAGCTAACCGGATTCCCACGCTCAAACAGGCGAGGATACGGAAGTTTTTTTTCAACCGTAAGAAATGGAACGTCGATCGCCTTAAGCATAAACAATCCGAAAAGAATAACAAATATTCCGCCGATGCGCGTAAGTCCGCTTCGAAACTGAAAAAGCGTTTTACCAACAAATCCCGCAAGAGATCCGAATACGATGAAGACGACCGCAAAACCGCACACAAAAAAAACGGCATTAAGAAAAATTTTTTTTCTTGCGTTCGCAATTTTGGTCGGATCACCGAAATCCTTGGATGATATTCCGCCGATAAACCCAAGATATGCGGGAACGAGCGGAAGCGTGCAAGGCGCAAGAAACATAAGGAACCCCGCAATGAAAGCCGCAATGATGAATGGCGCGTCCATTACTTGATGCCGAGCGCTTCTGAAAGCGCCGGTTTGTCGAATCCGACGATGATTTTTCCGTCAATATCGATTACCGGAACACCCATTTGCCCGGATTTTTGAATAGCTTCTTCCCGCGCCTGCGCATCGGTTGCGGCGTTTTTTTCGATATATTCGATAGTATGCTCCTTAAAAAATTCCTTCGCCATTTTGCAATATACGCATGTTGGGGTCGTGTAGATTGTCACGTGCGACATGGAAGATATTCGTCCGGAGGAAGAAATGGCGTTCCGAAACAACCATGATACGCGCCGAGGGCGCAGAAAATCCGGTTATTGAAAAGCGCAATCTCTTCATCGGGAGAGTGTTAATGAAATTATAAAAAATAATATAAATTCAATACAGCAGAAATTATGCCGGCAAACTACACAGCATTGTGAATTACGCGTTGCGGAAACGGTATTTCAATTCCCTCCACGTCAAACGCCATTTTAATCCTTTTTCGCAATTCGCCCGTTACGTCCCACTGTTTGAGCGGTTTTGTTTCGCCAAGAATCTTGATCACGACCGCAGAATCCGCGAAATCGTCGACTCGAAGAAACTGGGGGGCCTTGATGACATGCTCTTTCCATGCGGGGTCTTCCGCAAGGTCCATTCCGACCCTGTTGACAACAGCGATGACTTTTTCGAGATTTGCTCCGTATGAAATTCCGATATTAAGATTGACGCGCGCATAAAATTTAGTCAGATTCGAGGTTTTGGAAATAGCCCCATTCGGGATGTGGTGAACCGTTCCATCAAGATCTCGAAGCGTTGTGATGCGAAGCGTGATGTCTTCGACCAACCCGCATGTAGAGTCGAGGCATACGACATCCCCCACCCTGAATTGGTTTTCCATGATGATAAACAACCCTCCAATAATATCACGAATGAGATATTGTCCGCCGAATCCGAACGCAAGCCCCGCAATGCCGGCTGCGGCAAGGAGCGGGGCGACCGCAATTCCGAATTCGGGAAGAGTCATGAAAAGCGCCAGGATAAGAACGATAATTTTAAATGTACCCACAAAGACCCGTATCAGCGTATCTTCGCGTTTTCGCTCTGCTTCGGGAGAAAGAAAATGATCGGCAATTACCAGTTTTCGGACAAGCCGTTCAATGACCGTGCCGCCCGCCTTTCGTACCACAAGCGCCACGGCAATGATAAGCGCGATTTTTACTCCGCTTGTGAATAGCCACGGGATCAGCATGGACAAAAATGTTTGTATGGATAAACGTTCCATGACGAATTGAAGTTAAAGCGGCACCACGACCATTATCGTGGTTATCAGACTACTTCATTGTACTCCAAAACAAAAACGCTCCGCAACCACGAATCTGTGAATTACTCACCCCTGTTCGATTCTGGACGAATGCGGCCTGTTCCAATATGGTTTTATTCATACCGGAGCGATTCAATCGGATCTTTTAATGACGCTTTTCGCGCGGGATATAACCCGAAAAAAAGTCCGACAAGAGCCGAAACCCCGAAACCAAGAAGGGCGGCGGAATACGGAAAAGAAAAGGTCCATGATGCCCCGGTGAGAGAAACAAAGAGAATGGCTATGCCATACGAAATGGCAATTCCGGCGATGACGCCAAGAACTCCCCCCACGAACGCAAGCAGGACCGCTTCCGTAAGAAACTGGGCAATGATATCCGATTCGGTCGCCCCGAGTGCTTTTCGCAATCCGATTTCACGCGTGCGTTCCATAACCGATACCAGCATGATATTCATAACGCCGATTCCTCCCACAACGAGGGATATTGCGACAATGGACGAGATTGCGATTGTCAGAATATTCAGAATACTGCCCAACTGATCGAGCAGATTGTCCTGGGTGAGAATATAGAAATCGTTTTTTTCGGGATCGGTAATGCCATGTCGTTCTCGAAGCGTCAATTCGATATCTCGAACGGTTCTTGGCACGGAATCGGCGCCCCGAACCTGCACCCATATTTCGTTATAATGATCGATTCCCAGAAGATACGTTTGCGCGGTCGAATACGGCACGAGAACAAGTTCTCCGATATCAAAAAAGAAAATCTGGCCCTTGGGCGGAAGAACTCCGATGACGCGGAAAGATTTTCCTCCGATAGTAATATTTTCACCGATGGCGTCGCTTTGACCGAATAATTCATCCTTGACGCGGGAGCCGATGATTGCAACACGCGCGCGATTTCTGATGTCGATATCGGTAAAAAATGTTCCGCGTTCCGGAGTTATTTTGAAAACATGCGAAAGAAAATCCGCAGACCACCCCATCACAAAGGGCCGGTATGTTTCTCCGCGGTATGAAACGCTTCCCGGCACCGATACGGCAGGCGCAATTCTGACGATTTCAGGAGCGTTTGTTTTTTTGAGAAGAGATTCAACATCGCGCTCCTTGAGCGTCTTTGAAAAAATTGTCGTCGCAAAATCAAGCGGACCCTGCGGTTCTCTCCCAGGCTCGATCCACAGGATATCGGAACCGAGAGACGAAATTTCGCCCGCGATCAGCTCTTCCGCACCGCTTCCTATCGACACGATGACAATGATTGAAGCTACTCCAATGACGATGCCAAGAATCGTCAAAACGGATCGTGATGTATGCACGAAAAGATTCGAATATGCGTTTTTACACAGTCGAAGTATTTTCATGGCGCATGAATGAAAAAAAGCGGGTCGTTCACTCGTACCCCAATGCCTCAATGGGGTTTTTGCGCGACGCTTTCCATGCGGGATATATTCCGAACAGGAGCCCGATTGCGCCGGAAATAATGATACCGACAAGCGCTGCGGTCATCGGAAATGCGAATTTCCAATCAAGATCTGTTAGCGAAGTTATGATCGTTGCGGAAGCAAAGGAAAAAACAGTTCCCATAATGATACCGGCAATGCCGCCGGCTGTGGTAAGCGTAAAAGATTCAAGAAGAAATTGAAAAAGAATATTTTTTTCCGTAGCGCCGAGCGCTTTTCGAAGTCCGACCTCGGATGTGCGTTCCGTAACCGACACCAGCATGATGTTCATGATGCCAATGCCGCCGACAACGAGGGAAATTGCCGAAACTGCCGCAAGAAAAACGGTCAATATATCGGTTACCGTCGTAAAAGTTTCGCTGATTTCAGCTTGGGTTCCTACGAAAAAGTCATCATCTTCCGGATCCGTAATGCCGTGGAGGCTACGCAGGGTCGCTTCAATATCGCGTACGGCAAAAGGAACATCGTCTTCGGTTTCCGTCTGAACGATGATTCTATGGAAATATTTTATTCCGAATATATACGTTTGCGCCGTGGTATACGGAACAATGACCGCTTCATCAAAATTAAAAAAAAGAACCTGGCCCTTTTTCGGCAGAACGCCGACAATGCGATAATTCCGATCGTTAATCTTTATTTTTTCTCCGAGAGCATCGGATTCGCCAAAAAGTTCTTCTTTGACTTTTATTCCAATAATTGCCGCACTTGATCGCCCGGCGACATCGTCGTCGGTAAAAAAAGTTCCCGTCTGCGGAACAAGATTGAATATTTTTGATATGAGATGAGATGCTCCGATGACCATAGGCCGAAAAGTTTCTTTGTCGCGTGACGCAGTCTCAATTCCGAAAACGAGAGGCATTACATCGGAAACTTTCGGTACATTCGATTTTTTTTGAAGAGACGCAAGCTCGCGTTCCTTCAAGGAATTCCCATAAAACGATTCGACGACCGCGTGATCAGTAGGCCCTTTTGGTTCACGGCCGGGGACAACGGCGATTGTTTTTGAGCCAAGGGTTTGGATTTGCGAAAGAATGAGATTTTGCGCTCCTTTTCCAAGAGAAGATATCAGCATAAGCGCCGAAATGCCGATGATGATTCCGAGAATCGTAAGGAAACTCCGCGACCAGTGCGCGGAAAGCGCTGAATATGTCGTTTTAACCGAGAGGAGTACTTTCATGTGGGGTGTTATATTCTCTGTCTAAAAATTCCGGGCGAAAGCCCGGAGAGAATGCTTCGGAGATTTCTGCGGTGATGCCGCACGCACGCGCCTGTGAAGTTTCATTTTTCGAATCCGTCGTGCGCATGGTGGCGGTGTTTTACGGGGGTATCGCTTTCAATTTTCCCGTCAAAAAGTTTGATGATTCTGCTTGCATGCTCCGCGGTGTATGTTTCGTGGGTAATAAGAATAATCGTATGGCCCCTTTTTTCGTTCAAATCCTGGAGGATTTCCATCACTTGTTTTCCCGATTTTGAATCCAGGTTTCCCGTCGGTTCGTCCGCAAAAATAACTTCCGGATTGTTAACAAGAGCGCGCGCGATCGCAACCCGCTGTTTTTCTCCGCCCGAAAGTTTTGAGGGCGTATGTTCGATTCTGTGCTCAAGGCCGATCGCGGCGATAGCGTTGTGCGCGAGGATATCCCAGTCATGTTCCGGCACGTCAGAATAGGAGAGCGGGAGCCGCACGTTATCCAGAACCGAATTTCGCGCGAGCAGGTTGAACATTTGAAATACAAACCCCATTTTTTTGTTGCGGATATGCGCAATTTGATTATTGGTAAAATCCTCAATGGCTTTTCCGTCAAAACGGTATTCGCCCTTTGTTTGGCGATCAAGAAATCCGAGAATATGCAGTAATGTTGATTTTCCCGAACCGGACGGCCCCATAATCGCGACAAATTCTCCTTTTTCGATTGAAAAAGAGACCCCTGTAAGCGCACGAGTGTCGATTCCGTCGCCATGATAAATTTTTTCGAGATTACTGACGTATATCAGCGGCATGTATTGAAATTTAATAGAGTACTACTCTGTCCCCCTCTTTCAGTCCGGAAATTATCTCAATCGTTCCGTCGGATCCCCGCAAACCCGTTTCAATCGTCACCTCGCGAATTATTTCACCTTCCAAAATCCGTACTATTCGTTCCCCGTTTCTTGCAATCACAGCCCGCTGAGGGATCGAAAGTACGTTTTCATTCTGCTCCCCGAAAATATCGATATCGGCAGTCATTCCTGATTTCACGCGGTCGTCCGTTTCCGAGAGATGAAGGGTTGTTTTGTATGTGGATACCCCTTCAATAACCGTCTCTGCGGGGTCAATAAAGCTCACTCGTGCCGCAAATAGTACATCGTTTCCATACGCATCAAGAGTTACCTCCGCACGTCCGCCTACGAAAACCTTTGCGATATCCGCCTCGGGAATGTACGTCTCAATTTCAAAAAGCGCTTCGGATATAAGCGATACGATCGGAGTATTTGCAGATACGATCGCCCCAACCTTCGCATCCTGCCGCGTGATTACTCCGGAGA
The DNA here is from genome assembly GCA_001820675.1 of Candidatus Sungbacteria bacterium RIFCSPLOWO2_01_FULL_47_10. Lineage (GTDB taxonomy): Bacteria > Patescibacteriota > Minisyncoccia > Sungbacterales > GWA2-42-14 > 2-01-FULL-47-10-A. The sequence continues at coordinate 9,457 of MHQO01000072.1, read as the reverse complement.
AGGGCGCACGAAGAACGGTTCGGGAAAGATCGGTCTTAATGCTTCGGACCGCCGCCTCACCACTTCGGATTAACGCTTCCTGCGCGGAGAGCTGTTCCGGGGTTGGTCCGGCTTTTTTTAATGTTAATTCTTCACGAGCAAGCAGGAGGGCGGTCTCCTGCGTCTGCAATTCTTTTTCTGCGGTCGTCACGTTCGCGAGGGCGGTATTCACGTTGGTGCGCGCGGTCGATACATCGGTCTTCCACCCGTCTGTGGTTGTCTGTGTGATGCCAGCGCTTGGCGTCAATCCGTTGACAAGAAGCGCTGTTTGGTCGAGAAACGCGCGGACGGCTTCAAGATGTGCTTTTGTATCGAGAACAAAGAAAGGTACATTTGATGAAAGAGAAAGCTGATCAAGCGATTCTTTCCATGCAAGGAGCCGAGCTTCAATCGAAAGCCTTCCATGTTCAACCTCGGCCCCAAGACTGCCCGAGGTCGGAAAATTCAACTGCGGATCCTGCGAACGGGGATTTGAAAAAAACTGGTCAACCTTGTATCGAACGGCATCGTCGGATTTGGTATAGGCATCATGAAGCTTGTCATATAGATTCTTTTTTGCGTCATCAAGCGATGCGCGGGCCCCTTCAACTTTGACTTCCTGCACCCTGATTTCTTCAATGCGCGTCCCTTGTTTGAGTTCCTCAAGTTTAATACGTTCCGTCTCAAGAAGAGCTTCTGCTTTTTCAAGATCGGCCGTAATACGCGATGAATCAAGCGTCATGATTGTCTCTCCTGCCAAAACGCGATCTCCGACCCCGCGGCGGACAGACGCGACCTTGCCGGAGAGTTCAAGCGATAATTCAACCGTTCGCGAGGATTTCAGCTTGCCGGTAACATTTACCTCTTCTGATACCGTGCCGCGCGTTACCAGAACGCTGTTTGGAGCTTCATCGCCCCTGGCGCCAAAATAAAAATAGACGGCAATGCCGGCTGCCGTAAGCAATGCGACTGTGATGATACCGTATTTTTTCATATTCCCATTAAAACATGGCGAAGAAAATCCCACAATACATCCCACAATACATGGAAAATTTCGATGAAAAATTTCAATACCGCATGCTTATTTGTGGATGTTCATGTCCCACATCCAGACGGTATCGGAGCGATCGGAGTTGCTCCTCTTTGAGATGAGATACCGTATCGGGATTGCTGCGCATTTTTATGACGAGTTCCGCTGCGTATTTTCCCCCAAGAAAATGCGGCAGGATGACGTAATCCGCCCCTTCGGCGTAGAGTTTCATTGCGTCCTGAATTCGGTGTGCTACCGTCATAAGAATCGCATGAGGTCGTTTTTGCTTAACGGAGCGCGTAATCAGAAGGTTGGTATCCGAGTCAGGAACGGTTGATACGACAAATTCCGCACCTGAAAAATCCAGTGATTCGAGAAAGTCATAATCTCGCGCATCGCCGTATTGAATATCAATACCCTGTTTTTTAATATCATCCATAATTTCAGGATTATATTCCACAACAAGAAAATCCTCGCCGAGTTTTTTAAATGCCTCAAGAAAATCAAGCCCGATACGGTTGCATCCGAAAAGAATGAACGGATATTGTTTTGCGGGTATGGTTTTTTCATATATTCCGGCACGTTCAAAAACGGATAAGTATCGGCGGAGTACCGAATAAATTTTATCCGAGTACAGGATAAGATAGGTCGAACCGAAAATCGTAATGATTCCAACAAGGGTGACCAAAGAAAGAGAATTGCGCGAAACTTGCCCAAAGGATACGCCGAGTGCGACAAGAATCAGGGAAAATTCGCTGATTTGCGCAACAGTGAGTCCTGTTTGAAGACTTGTTCTCTTGCGATAACCGAGGAACCCCATAATGGCCATAAGAATCAGCGGGTTTCCAATAAGAACAAGAAGAGAAAGAATCAGTCCGGGAACAATGAGTTCACGAAATCCCGATATGGAAAGTTGAGATCCAAGAAGGATAAAAAAAAGAATGATAAAAAAATCCCGAAGCGGAGAGAGGCGCGCGGAAATTTCACGACGCGACGGAAGGGTCGACATGCCGACTCCGGCAACAAGGGCGCCGGTTTCAAGCGGAAATCCAAACATACCAAAAAGGGACGCGATTCCAACCCCCCAGGCGATTGCAAAAAGAAAGAGAAGCTCAACAGAGTGCGAAAGAAATCGATTCAATTTCGGCATGAAGGTAAGCGAAAAAACAAGGATGGAAGCGACAAGAAGCAGGCCGAGCAAAAAAAGAAACGACGCCTCGGTCCAAGAGGCCGTTTCCGTAGAAAGAAGCGGGATAGCGAAAAGGAGAAGAACCGCAATGAGGTCTTGAACCAACAGAAATCCTATCGAAATTTTTGCATAGAGCGTCTCAAGGTCCCCTTTGTCGGCAATGAGTTTCAAAATAATGATAGTACTTGAGAAAGCAAGGGCTATCGCCATATACAGTGAGCCGAGCGGAGGAAAACCAAGCAGTCGGATAATGACATAGCCGACGAACGAGGTAATAATAACCTGGCCAATACCGGCAATGGTCGACACTTTTCCGAATTCCCGAATCGAGGACGGGGTCAAATTCAATCCGACCGTAAAAAGAAGAATCGCGATGCCGATTTCGGAAAAGAGCGTGAACGTCTCAATCGATTGCGCATCAAACAACAGTGGCCCGACAAGAAGTCCGGTGATAATATGGCCGATGATCAAGGGTTGGCGGAGGAGTCGCATAACAAGCGCAATTGCAGTTGCCGCCGCGACGATGATGCTTAATTGTTGAAAGAGAGACATGGATATTTTGCTGCTTTTACTATATCATGCGTGGAAATGGAACTCCACGTCTCTTAAAAAAATCGGACCGGCGGACCGAAGATGACTTGTACGAAGCGAAATTCGCATACTCGGGGTTATTTCTGCAATGGACATCCCGATACCTCGCTTAATTTTTCAAGCGGCGTATAGCCGGATTCAAAGCGATACACTTCATTTCCTTCCGGATCTTCCTGAATCCACGTCGGTGTCTTTTTGATATTTTTCGAAATACAGCGTTCATCCTGCGACTCGGGATTTTCCGGATCGCACTCGATTTCCTCGATATACGTGAATGCGTCTCCGAACGCAACGCGCTGTCGCGCGCAGGAAGCGCACGTAATCGATCCATACATGATGTACCCTTTCTCATCAAGGCATCGGGCAAATTCAACGTATATATTCCCTGGGCCGGTATTTGTTTGAATGAGGTACGTACCGCCCGCCGCAATGAGGCCGAGCACAATTGCGGAATTGAAGAAATACACAACAGGCCTGCTCGAACCGAGGAGCCAAAAGGAAGTGCCGGCAATGGCAATGATGATAATCTTTGCTGATTCGCATGCGATACATACGCTTTTAATGACGAAATATTCCATTGCGGAGAGGTATACGGAGGGGCCAAGGAAAACGATCGAAAAGAAGAGAATCGCTTTAACAATGAACGCATCATAGCGCCACAGGAGGACCCCAAGCGCTCCGAGAAAAAAAAATAAACCAAGAAAAGCAATCGGAATCCCCATAAACTCGGAGTAAATGGTCTGATTTACCAGATCGCACGAAAAATAAGCTCCGATCTCGCAAAAGCCGGAAGATTCGATTTTCTGCTTGACATAGATAAGATCCGCCATCACGGCTGCTCCGAGAAGCGACAAGATGATCAGAATTATCCGTCCCGCGCGTGGGAATTTCTGCATAGTGTTACGCTACTTGAATGATGCTTTGACTCGTCGCATACTGGTACCATGCGGCGAGGTTCCGACAATGTATCATCAATCGATGGCTTGCTTCAATGTAGCCGGTATTCATTCGGACCGAATCGACTTCATTATTGCGGACCCGATGCGACTCGCGAAATGCTTGATTATTTGAATTACGGAAGGGGGGATGCGGGTCTCGGGATACTCCTTAAGGCGTTTCGAACGCTTTATCCATATCTGTTTTTTATCGCCCGACAAAACCGGATTCGCGATCCGTTTGATCCGAGGGTTGTTGAGGCGTACTGGATCGGAAACGAACTGCTTGAGCGAGCGGGAAAAAAAGAATTTTATACGCACCTGCGGGACGAGCACGCGATACCGAAACTCATTGGCAGGAACGATTTTTCCATGATTGAAGCAAAAATTGTTCATGGTGCTCTCCCCCACCATTCATTTCATGTATGTAACATCTGGAAAAGGACCGGCAACGAAAGTTCGGCACACACGCTTGAAAGCATGGATTCGTGCAGGATCAGCTGGGGGCGTATTCGAAATATTGACGGTCCTGCCCTTTTTGTCGAGACGGAGCCGCTTGCGATAAGCCAAAATCGTCTGATGCTTGGCGAGGGCGTGATCAAAAAAATTATTCGGCCGCTTGATTCACCCCAGCATATTGATGAATGCGCGGTTGGGGATACCATTTCAATCCACTGGAATATTCCATGTGAAGTTCTCACGTCGCGGCAGGTTCAAAATGTCCGCGCATACACTCTTCAAAGCATACGCTTTGCAAACCAACATTACTCATAATCGGCTCTTTCTCCCGATTGCCGTGTTTTTCTGCGGGGCAATTGAGAACGATCCCAAACGAATGAATGTGTTCGTATTCGGAAACTCAGACCTTCAGTTCGATTCCCTGCCGCTTCGCATACTCCCCTTTCTCAAAAAAACCTGTCCTGACGTCCGGTTTTTTATCTGCGATCCGAACGAAGAGTGGGATGCGCTGGAGAATATCATCGCGATAGATACGGTTGAAGGCATTGCGTCGGTACGCTTGTTTTCTGATACGGATGAATTTATTCGTACGCCGCGTATCACAATGCACGATTTCGACGCGCTTTCAAATATTTTGCTCCTGAAAAAAATCGGAAAAATTCAAAGTATCCGAATTATCGGTGTTCCGCCCGATATGCCGGAAGATGAGGCGGCGCACTCAGTTGAAAAAATAATAAAGACGTTACGATGACAGCCATTTTACCCGTAAAAAATGTGCGGCACAGCTCATGCATGGATCATACGCCCGGATGAGTTTTTCAATTTCGTATCCGATTTCGTCCTTCGAAGCATCAGGAAGAAGATCGTTCACGAGTTTGTGAATATCTTCCTCGATGTTTATCTGGTTTTGGCCGGTTGGAACGACAATTTCTCCTTTTTCAACGATTCCGTCCTTTCGGAGCCAATATTTATGGTAGAGAGTTCCGCGCGGGGCCTCCACCACCCCCACGCCCACCGCATCCCGAGGAGCTTTTTTTATGATCGGCTCGGCAGAAATGCGCGTATGTTTCAATATGTCGATCGCGTGATCGAGTGAATGCAGAATTTCTATCGCCTGCGCAAGGTTACTTCTGAAAATATCTGTTGACGGAAAAAGGTCCAATACTGCCGCACATGCGTCTTTCGTTTTCGGATGAAGACGCTCTTTTGCAAGGTTCATCCGTGCGAGAGCGCCGACCATATACGCCTCTCCTTCGTGGGTATACGCGGATGCCTGTGAATACGGGAGGACAATGCGTTCAAGGAATGCGTCATAATGAGATTCCGGCAGGCATTCGCCGGAGCCCGTCATGATGCATCCGTCAATAAATCCGTATAATCCGTTGGTTGGAACGAGTGCCGTAAAATTTGTTTTGCGGTCAAAATGAAACGGATTGTTTTTAAAAACTTCGACGAGACGCAATACCGCAGGACGAGCCGATTCAAGCTTTTTAACCGCCTCCGCAATACCGGCCTCGTCAGGAAAATGATTGAAGCCGCCGATTGCGGGATATATCGCGTGAACGGAACGCCCCGCAATGAGCGTAGCCAAAAAATTGCCCGCCGCTTTAATCTCGAATCCGTCATGCAGCATTTGATGTTCGAACTCGTCATTTTCGTCAAAATCAAGAAATGCATCCTTTCCGACAATATCGGGCATTGCAAAAAGATATAAATGAAGCGCGTGGTCCCGGATATTCAGCCCGTACATGGTAAGAACTCTAAGCAATTTTGTCTGGTCGGTCGGTTCAATCCCGAGCGCGTGTTCGCTTGCTTCGATACTGCACAAAAGATGCGCATTGGAACAGGTTCCGCAGATGCGTGAAAGGAGTTGGGGAAGCGCGATAATCGGCTTACCCTGGAGAGCTTGCGTAAAAAAACGTTTGAACTCGGTAATTTTAAAGTGTACATGCTCCACTTTATTATTCTTTACGCGAAGCTCCAGCGAGGCAGATCCCTCGACTTTTGTGAGTCGGTCCATTGTCAAATCGAATGTGTGCATACATGATAACTGAAGTTACAAAATTTAAAATGCAAAACTACGGTTACATTCCATCCGCGGTATCGGCATCTGGCGGCATCTGCCGTTTTAGCTCAGCAACGAACGCGGTAACTGCTTTTAAAAATACCGCCGGCTCCATGGGACATCCTCCCACTTCCGCATCCACCTTCACCACCTCCGACACCTTAAGGACCTTCGGGAGCGCGGCAAAACGTGCAATAAGAAATTCCGCCTCTTTCTTCTGCTCTTCGTTAAACATATTTCGCTGTCCCGCAGGCATTCCAACTACGGCGCAGGCGCCAACCGCGACAAGTTTTTTCGACTTGCTACGAATTTCCTTCAGCTGCGCTTCGTGTTTTTTGGATGCGATCGCTCCTTCGATAAACGCAATATCAAGTTCATCAAGAATATTTTTGCTGCGGAGCACCCGTGCGTGACGGAAATCAAAAAGTTTTTTCCACTCCTGCCAGTGATCATTCATAATTTCCGTCAATACGACCGTGTTATCTTCACAACAGGAAAACGAGAACCAGCCGATTTTTAATTTTTCTGACGCAGTTTTTTCTGATTGATTCGTCATGCGCGTGAGTTAAGAAGAGATTTACGTATGAAAACACTGCCCACACCCCTATACGTTTGGAATAAGAATTCCCGCAGTGAATCCGAGTACAATCGCGATGCCTCCGATTACGGCCATGCGAATGCTGTTTTTCAAAACGCTCGCTTTGGATATTTTTGCGCCAATAACCCCAAGGAAAAATAAAGATAGGATAGATAGCAATATGGAAATAATCATTGCGCGCAAAGGAGGAAAAAGAACATACGGAAACAGCGGAATAAATCCTGAAAAAAAATAGGAAAAAAACATGATTGATGCGGAAATAAAACTGTTTTTTACTGGATGATCGGATGTTTTTGCGTATTCTTCAGCGGAGAATTCCGATAAAAAACTCCCCGCCGCCATGGACGATGCCTCGACGAGAATCAAAATAATTCCGGTCAGGAGAATGGCGGACTTTGAAAATTCTGCCGCCGCGATTCCCGAAAGAAGGCCGACTGTTGAAACAAGGCTATCCTCGACTCCAAAAATAAAATTCCGAAAATAGGAGGGGGCAAGATTTCGAAATGATGGTTTCATCCTGCCCCCATCATATCACACCATGCCTTTAGCGCCAAAACCACTCTTTGGCGGTTTTGGGCAATCCGCCGGTCACAAAGAAAAGTGCCAGCGGGGCGCCCCAGTTTGCCCAGCGCTCAAAAAAATCTCAGACAGGCTCATTCGGCATTATTGGCCAGCGGATCAGCGCAGTCCACATTACAAAACAGTATGGTAGTCACACCTTTCTATTCTCCGGAAGACCCAAGAATAACGCGTTTAAATTCTTCCGGGCTCCTTGGGTTTTGGATTTTCGATCCGTTGAGAAAAAACGTCGGTGTTCCGTTTACCCATGATGCCCTTCCGCTCGAAAGATCGTTGTCAACACTCGATCGAACCGCATCTGAATCGATATCGCGTTCAAACGCATCGGTGTCCAGACCGAGCTCCTCGGCATATGCGATAAAAAGGAGACGCGCGTCGGCATAATTTGTCCATTCGCGCTGGCGCTCGAAAATAAGATCATGCATTTCCCAGAATTTTCCCTGAATCCCCGCCGCCTCGGCGGCATACGATGCTATTTTGGCGTTTCGGTGCGACGGGAGCGGAAAATGGCGGTAGACGAAAAGAAATGACTCGCCAAGGTCCTGTTTCAACTGTTTGAGCATTGGGTAATACACCCCGCACGCGGGACATTGAAAATCGCTGTATTCAACCAAAACAATGCCGCTCTCTTTATCCCCGTATGTCCAATCATTCTCATCCGATACGGCAAGCGAAACGCTTGCGGTCCGGCCGTCCTGTGAAAACGGAAGAAATGATACAAAAAAATAGAGGATGCCGAATATGAGGACGGATGATGCCGAAACGAGAACGATGGTACGATTTCTTTTTTTCTTTTTTGCGGCCGCAATCGATGCGGCGCGCGATGAGTGAGACTGTTGATAGTGGTTATGGTTCATAGCTGTACTCCATTCGGAATGTGCTAATACAAAAGCATTTTTTCAGAATGGAGCGATGTTCATTATGTGATTAAACCAAAAATAAAAACCCCCGGACAAGAGGTGTGAACGCGCAGAAGGACCGAAAACCGCCCCTACGCGTCATAAATCACGTTTGGGCTGTTTACGGAACGCAAAAGCCAGTATAAAAAAGAATAAAATGGAGATGGCAGAATCGGGTGCAGATATGCCGCACGCATACGGAGAAATGTTTTTCTTCGAGATGCGCGCATTCCAAACCCGTCAATGAGAAAGTGGGCAAAAAGGGCGCAGATAAAGCTTAGGACCAAAAGCAGTGCGCTTCGTTCGCATGTGATACCGATCGTCAGTATCGAAACGCATGATGAGTGATAGAGCGCCTCGGATGAATTCAAATATGCATACCCCCCGGCATAGAAAGCCAGAAATATAAGCAAAAAAATAAGGTTTAATTTCGAAATTTTCATGCCGTAAAAGTCTCACTTTTTATATTCCCTATGAACATGTCCGGCTTTTCGAATAGCTGGCTCCAAAACCGTTTCCCCCTCTTCCCATCGGGCCGGACAAACTTTTCCCGGGTTGTTTCGCACAAAATCAAGCGCCTTGAGCTTTCGAACAACTTCCGCCGCGTTTCTGCCGATCGAATCCGAAACAATTTCAACGGACCGAAGAACCCCTTCCGGGTCAATAATATATACTGCCCGCATTGCGACGCCCTTCTCTTCGTCATAGATTCCCAGTTTTTGTGAAAATTTTCCGTTATGGTCCGCGGCCATTCGAAATTTAAATCCTTTTAAGAGCTCCTCGATTTCAAGCCACGCCTTGTGCGTATATACCGTGTCGGTGCTTACGGCAATAACTTCGGCGTTGTATTTCTTAAATTCGTCCGCATGGCGATTGATATCCACAAGTTCCGTCGGGCAGACAAACGTGAAATCGGCGGGATAAAAAAATAATATCACCCAGGCGCCAAGGAGTTCGTGAGAATGAAGGCGAACGACATTTCCCGATTCGGGATCATACGCCTCGAGAGAAAATTTTTCGAATATCTGATCGATTCCGGTCATGATACGTTGTTTGTCACCGATATTAATCTTGCGGGGTATGCGATATTGAAT
>MHQO01000071.1:8449-9484 GCA_001820675.1 Candidatus Sungbacteria bacterium RIFCSPLOWO2_01_FULL_47_10 | reverse complement strand
CTCCGGAGTGATTTCTCCGGCGGCCTTGATGCCTTCGACATATTGTTTTGCGAAAGATAATTTTGCGAACTCTCCGGCTTTTTCTTTGGTGAGAAGTTGATCGCGCGGAGTGCCCGTCGTTTCCTGCGCTCTCCTTAAGCGCTCAAGCATTGTTGGGTCTTTCGCCGCTTCGATTATTTGCTCAACGTATGCGAGCGCTCCTCGGTCTATTTCGGGGAATAGCCGAACGCTTCCGGGAGAGCGCCTTGTAAATTCTCCCTTGTCCTTATCGTAATCGCCGAGATCGAGGACGTTACGGAATACGTAATACCTGAACCATACGGGATAGGGCTCGTTGGCATCCGAAAGGTATGAAATCCACTGGTCTAAAGATTTTTCGAGATCTTCGACGGCAATTTCTCCGCGTTGTTCCAGTTCTTGTTCTCCGTAATGCGCCTCGATTCCCATTTCCCGCGCGGCGCGTTCTTCGACTCGTGCCGCGCCTTCAGCCATTTTTTCTTTGTGCGGACGGACATATTTATTCATCACCATTTCGCGGAGGAGCGAAAGGGCGCGGGGACGCGGCTCGTCTCCAAACATTTTGCGTTTCTGCTTTTTTTCTGGATCCAGTGCGAGGCGCTCCAGACGGTCAAGATAGTTTTGGATGCGGGCGTCGGGGTTTTGCGGCACCTTTTCTCCGGCTTGCCATGAGCCGCGTCGAAGGGTGCGTTGTTTCGTGCGCTCTGCCGCCTTCTCCACCTCCGGAGCTTTGTGCAGGCCGTATTTTTCTTTGAGAAATTCATGTTCCATCCCGTTAGAAGTAGAACGCGGACGGATGCCGCGCACTACTTAATAAATTACGCGTTACTACTAAATTTGTGTGTCCCGTTAATTGTTCCACGGCGCCCGCGACTTCTAACGGGATTCCATTGCTACTATTATATTGAAAAAACGAGGTAAAATCAACCCCGTTAGAAGTTCACCCCGTTAGAAACTTCGCTGTTAATTTTTATTAAGAAAATAGACCAGTTGCTTAATAATTTTTAGAGGAAATTT
>MHQO01000071.1:7677-8417 GCA_001820675.1 Candidatus Sungbacteria bacterium RIFCSPLOWO2_01_FULL_47_10 | reverse complement strand
TTTTTAGAGGAAATTTGATACAAAAAACCCTTATTTTAAGCCAATGATTTTTCAAAAAAACGGCTAAAACCTTATTAAGCAACTGGTCTAATATTTAAAATGGAACATATAAATAGAGTTTCTAACGGGGTTCAACCGAGTTATTGCTGAATTATAAAAAAGGGCCCTTACGATAGGGGCCCTCATCGTCCAAACCGGCAAAAATCGACACAAGACTTTGCAATCTTTCGAATCGGCAAAAATATATAGTTCGGCCGTTCAATAATACGTCGAATACAGTATCCTTCCACATCTTCGCCATACGGCACATAGATAACAACGCGATAGCCCCCGTGTAAAAGTTCGCGCGCCAACTCCATGTCATACCCGAGAAGCAGTGCAAACTCGAACGATTTTTTATCAAGATTTCGCGTTGAAATCATGTAATCGGTAATATACTGAATGGTTTTGCGGTGATGGGTCGCAACCTGGACAAAATGGCGGGTGCCGAGCAGGGAACTCACGAGGTCATTCATCCTCACGCGAATAAGACTCTCTTCCCGATCCGCCAATTCAATCGGTTCGTCATATGCTCCACGGCATATCCGAAAACGATACGAACGATCTTCGTGTAAAAAAATATCCGATAATTCTTCGAACACGCGCGTATCATATGCCTGCAGTACTTTTCCCAATCGTAAAATCGGCTGTGCGTTCTGAATAATCTCATTTGTCTTCTTCTTTAAGGATAATTCCTCTCC
>MHQO01000071.1:5041-7671 GCA_001820675.1 Candidatus Sungbacteria bacterium RIFCSPLOWO2_01_FULL_47_10 | reverse complement strand
CCATGCGGGAACCCCGGAGGCCGCCGCATGCCGCATCAGCTCATCGAATAGGCGCCGCGAATCTCCGAAATCAAACGATTCGCGAAACAGTCCGAGAGAGCTTGCTTTCAGAGAAATGCCGCCATCAATCTGATATTCGCTGATTTTCCCGATAAGCCACTCGTATTCCTCATACGCGCGGTTTCTTGATTCGACAGAATCCGTATGATCGCCGATGAAATTGAATAAAACGCCAAAACCCTCTTCGCACAATTTCCGTCCGACGCGAATCGCATCTTCACGGTTCTTTCCGGCAATGAATTGTTGCGCCGCATAATCCATTACGGTGCGGTGATACGGGATTTTTGGCCATACATACTTGAAAAACAACCGGAGGAGCTGGCGAATCATGCCGAAACCCCTTTAAAAGATCGTTTCTATCTTTATGAGTACAATAATGCCCATATAGTGTCAAATACTGGATGAATGTTGAAAAAGTGCTATAATTCAGTCAATGCGGAAAAAAAGAATTTTTATCCCCCAACTAGAAAACCACAGGCGCACGTCCGTGGTTGGGGGATGTATCAGAAAAAAGAGCAGCCCAAAAAGACCGCCGGAGCATAGCCGTATTCACTTTATCGGCATCGGCGGTATTGGCATGAGCGCTCTTGCAAAATTCTATCTTTCTCAAGGCGCTCATGTTTCGGGCTCTGATTTGGAATCTTCGGATATAACCGAAACTCTTAAAAAAGAAGGGGGGCGAATATATATCGGACTGCACGACGCATCACACATCGGGCCGCGCACCTCCGCGGTTATCTACAATGCGGCGATAGATGCCAAAAATCCCGAATTGATTGAGGCAAAAAAGCGAAAACTGCGCATTGTGCGATATTCCAAAGCGGTCGGCGAGATATCAAAGAAATTTACCACAATCGCAATAACCGGATCGCACGGAAAAAGCACGACAACGGCTCTCATTGCGCATATGATGATCGCGGCGGGTCTTGACCCGACGGTTATCATCGGAACAAAAATAAAAGAGTTCGGAAATTCGAATTTTCGCATGGGGAATTCCCGCTATCTTGTTCTTGAAGCGGATGATTACGCGGAATCGTTTCTCTCCTACAAACCGCATATCGCGGTCGTTACGAACATAGACAAGGAACATCTCGATTATTATTCGACATTTGCAAATATCATTCGCGCATTCCGGCGATTTATCATGAATGTCAAACCCGGAGGATTTCTTGTCCTGAATAATGACGATGCGAATGTTTTGAAAATCGGCATGCCGCTTATGCAAAGCACGCGGTTCCGGGGGCGGATTAAATGGTACTCCCTGCGAAACAAAGAAGTCGAGAGCATAAAACACAAACTTATCATTCCGGGAATCCACAACGTTTCGAACGCGCTTGCCGCATATCGCGTCGGGCAAATTCTCGGAATCCCTGGCGAATCCGCAATCAAATCAATTTCCGAATTTGAGGGCGCGTGGCGGAGGTTTGAATACGCAGGATCGTTAAACGGAGCAAAACTTTTTCACGACTATGCCCACCACCCGACGGAAATACGGGCAACCCTTGATGCGGCAAAAAACTGTTTTCCCCGCGCGCGCCTCTGGTGCATCTTCCAGCCCCACCAGCACGAGCGCCTCTCGTTGCTCTTCAATGAATTCACAAGCGCTTTTGATGACGCGCATTCTGTCGTTATTCTTGATCCGTATGAAGTTGCCGGAAGAGAAAAGCGTATAAAAACGGATTCTGATATATCGTTTCAGCTTACGCTCGCCATAGACAAACGAATGAAAAATGATGTATATTATATTCCTTACGCCTCCGAACTTGCGGAATTCATTAAAAAATACGCCCTGCCCGATGATGTTATTATTTTGATGGGCGCCGGGAATATTTGGAAAATTGCCGATGGTTTGGTATAGTTTAAAAAGTGCGGTGTTAAAAAGGGTTACCCATTGCTCAAAAAAACGCTTATAACCACATCCGCGATTATTCTTATTGCAAGCTCCTTTATCGGCGGCGTTTTTTTTGGCGCAAGCCAGAGGCCCGCAATCGAACAAATCACCAATGTGATTAACAAGCATCCTGCCGTACAACAGGAAACCGGTTTTGATTTTTCACTCTTCTGGGATGCATGGGCGCGGCTTCAGCGCGATTTTGTCGATTCTTCCAAGCTTGACCCCCAAAAAATGATTTTTGGCGCCATTGACGGCATGGTACGGTCTTTAGATGATCCCTATACCATTTTTCTTCCGCCGGAAGAATCGAAACGATTTAACGACGATATTAAAGGGGAATTCGGGGGAATTGGCGCGGAAATCGGTATTCGAAAAAATGTTCTCACCATTATCGCGCCCCTCAAGGATTCGCCCGCTGAGTCTGCCGGAATCAAAGCCGGAGATAAAGTCCTTCAGATTAACGGAACGTCAACGCTCGACCTTACACTTGAGGAGGCGGTTTCGCTTATTCGGGGAGAAAAAGGAACGGCGGTAAAACTCATTATCTCAAGAGACGGACTTGACGAAACAAAAGAGATTTCCATTATCCGCGATACGATAAAAATTCCGGTTCTGGAAACAAGGGTGTTTGAGGGAAATATTTTCTATATTCATCTCTTCAACTTTAACGAAAACT
>MHQO01000071.1:0-4971 GCA_001820675.1 Candidatus Sungbacteria bacterium RIFCSPLOWO2_01_FULL_47_10 | reverse complement strand
CGAAATGCAAAAATCAGAAGCGCAAAAATTGATTCTGGATCTTCGCAACAACCCGGGAGGATTTTTGAATGCCGCCGTCGATATCGCCTCGTGGTTTCTTCCTGCCGGAGAAATTGTTGCTCGCGAGAAAAAGGCGGATGGCACCGAATTATTATATCGTTCCGTTGGATTTCAATTCCTTGAACATACGCCCACCGTCATTCTGATCAACGAAGGTTCGGCATCCGCATCCGAAATCGTCGCAGGAGCGTTGCGCGACGTCAGAAACGTTCCGCTTGTCGGGGGAAAATCGTTCGGAAAGGGGTCGGTGCAGGAACTTGAACAGCTCAAGCAAAACGCTTCCATCAAAATTACGATCGCAAAGTGGTTAACCCCGAACGGCCATTCCATTAATGATTCGGGGCTTGAACCCGATTATGCAGTCGTCTTCCCCGCCGAAGACGTCGATGCCGGAGACGACCCCCAGTTGGATGCCGCAATTGATCTGATACGCGGCGAAATCCGATAGCAATTTTTCTCAAGGCCTCAAACTATGCTCTGTGTCACATTAAAAATTTTTGGAGATGTCCAGGGCGTTTTTTTCCGGCAAACGACAAAGGAATACGCCGATCGTCTCGGTATTTCGGGAATTGTGCAAAACGAAGAAGACGGGAGTGTTTCTGTTGCGGCCGAGGGTGAAAAAGAGGCGCTTGAGAAATTGATTGTTGCGGCAAAAAACGGCTTTGGGTATACTAAGGTTGATACAATAAAAACGGAGTGGGGAAATGCCGCCGGTCAATACCGGGGGTTTGCCGCACTGTGAACAATGAAGGTCATACTCACAACCGACGTTACGGCGCTTGGTAAAAAAGGAGATATCAAAGATGTTTCGGGCGGATATGCCCGCAACTTTCTATTTCCGAAAAAACTCGCTCAAATCGCCGACGACGCATCGATACGGAGCCTGCAAAAAGAACGGCAGAGCGAAAAAGACCGGATCGACAAAAAATTGGATGAATACAAAAAACTGGCCGAAGCCCTGAAACAAGCTCGCCTCACGATAATTCTTACGGTCGGAAAAGAAGGCCAGGCATTCGGATCCGTTTCCCGAAAAGATGTCGCCGACGAACTTGCCCGGATGCATCTTCCCGTTGAGGAGGGGTGGATTGAACTTACGGAGCCGCTCAAACAGAGCGGCGGCTGGGATATCGGCGTCGCCCTGCCTCACGGCCTGCGTTCAACGGTAAAAGTTATTGTTGAAGCGAGGGCTCCAAAAAACAGGCAGAAAAAATAAATGACAAAATATATTTTCATCTGCGGCGGCGTGATGTCGGGAATCGGAAAGGGGATTGCGACCGCGTCAATCGCGCGCATTCTTAAGGAAAAGGGATTCCGCGTCACCGCCGTTAAAATTGATCCCTACATAAACGTTGACGCCGGCACTATGAACCCCATTGAACATGGGGAAGTTTTCGTTACGGAAGATGGTGTCGAGTGCGATCAGGATATCGGCAATTACGAGCGATTTCTTGATGAAAATATTCCGCGCGAAAATTATATGACCACCGGTTTGATCTATCAGACCGTTATTGAGCGGGAACGGAATCTTGAATATGGCGGAAAATGTGTTGAAACGATCCCGCATATTCCGGAGGAAGTGATACATAGACTCGATCGGGCGGCCAAAAAGGCAAAAGCAGACTTCGTTCTTATTGAGGTTGGCGGAACGGTGGGGGAATATCAAAATGCCGTATTTCTTGAAGCGGGCAGAATGATGCGCCTTCAACGGCCGCGGGATGTTATGTTTATTTTGGTATCATATTTACCGGTTCCAAAAATGATCGGCGAGATGAAAACAAAACCGACCCAATATGCGGTTCGTTCCATGAATTATGCCGGAATTCAGCCGGATATCATTATTGCGCGCTCCGTAGTGCCGCTTGACGGACCAAGGAAGCGGAAAATTTCAACATTTTGCAATGTCGCACCGGAAGACGTAATTTCAGCTCCGGACATCAGTTCAATCTATGAAGTTCCAGTTAATTTTGAAAAGGACAATCTTGGCAACAGAATTATATCAAAATTCGGCATGCGCGAAAGAAACCGGAAGCGTACGGAATGGTCCGCGCTTGTACGACGCGCACGATCAGCAAAAAAACCGGTTCGTGTAGGCATTATCGGCAAATACTTTGGTACAGGCAATTTTACGCTTTCCGACTCGTATATCTCGGTCATCGAGTCGCTCAAACACGCCGCCTGGCACTTTGGATGCAAGCCGGAAATCATATGGCTTAACGCGGAACTCTATGAAAAGAACCGGAAATCCCTCAAGGAACTTTCGTCTCTCGACGGTATTGTGGTTCCCGGCGGATTCGGCATTCGGGGTGTTGAGGGAAAAATTCGCGCGATTGAATATGCGCGAACAAGAAAAAAGCCCTTTTTAGGACTCTGCTACGGTCTCCAGCTTGCAGTCGTTGAATTTTCCCGAAACATTCTTAAGCTCTCCGGAGCCCACACAACCGAAGTAAATCCGAACACGCGCCATCCCGTAATCCACACCATGCCAGAACAACTCATCAATATCAAGGAACAACGGATCGGAGGATCAATGCGCCTGGGAGCATATACCTGTGAAATCAGGCCGGGAACAATAAGTTACGCCGCATACGGCACAAAACTCATATCCGAACGCCATCGGCACCGCTACGAGGTGAATAATGATTACCGTGACGAATTGGAAAAGCACGGCCTTATTGCGTCAGGCATCAACACGGAACGAAATCTCGTTGAAATTGTCGAGCTTAAAAAACATCCTTTTTTTGTCGCAACTCAATTTCATCCAGAATTCAAATCACGTCCACTGCGGCCGCATCCGATATTCCTGGCATTTATCAAGGCATGCATGAGATAAATCCCCCCACCACGGGCTTACTCCGTAGTTTTCTTTCTGGGGGATACATCGCGGCTCAACGGCGCATATGATGAACCCGCCTTCAAAAGAGGCGGGTGTAATCAAACGGGCATGCGCGATGCCAATCGTACGATTTCAGATCGTTTCTCGATCTCCTCAGTCACATAATTCGGGTCTTTTTCCGAGGGAACCGTTGCGACAGCCGCACACGTATTCGGGTTCTTTTTATCCGTTTTAAATTCAATCTGGCGAAGATCAAATTCGTCAAGAAGCGACCGCGCCTTCTTTTCCCCGATTCCTTCCCGGAATACGACAACGATCGTCTGGAGCGAATGCTCGCGTTCTCTTTCGAACGGAGAAAAAATCTTTTTGCATCGGGTACACACACGGAATCCTTGTCCGGAGGACGGCTGGGGCTTTTTGAAGCCGCCGCAGAAGTCATGAAAGAAAATAAGATTTCCTTCGCGATCGACGTAAAAGTGTTTGAGATCCTTCGGTGTAAGGGCGATTTCTCTTCCGATGCGGCGAGAAAAAAATTTAAAAATTTGCCTTTCCGCGGCGTCCTGCGGAAGCGAATCGCTGCATTCTCGCGCGCCCTGAACTGTTTTGCTCATGTTTCGTCCTCCTTCCGTTCGGTGGTTTTCGGGGCGCACACAGTATTATTAAAATTAAAAAGGAACGACTACCGGATTAAATTAATTATGTCGGTAGCTTCTCGACTCGGCTCGAAGAATAAACGTTATTGTTCGAGCGGGTTGAGAACGTACGTTAAACCGTAAGGCGTCAAAATTAAGTTAGTGGGGTACTACGCTTACGACTTTTATGCGCCGCTTTGTTCCGTCAAACCGGGTTTTTGACTTCTCCCGAAACCGGACCGTGCCGGGGGAACCGGCATAGAGCGTATAATCGCTTCCGGTCATAACGTTTTCTCCGGCAGCGAATCGGGATCCGCGCTGACGAATCAAAATTTCGCCCGTTTTTACGGATTCTC
Organism: Candidatus Sungbacteria bacterium RIFCSPLOWO2_01_FULL_47_10; assembly: GCA_001820675.1. Taxonomy (GTDB): domain Bacteria; phylum Patescibacteriota; class Minisyncoccia; order Sungbacterales; family GWA2-42-14; genus 2-01-FULL-47-10-A. Next base: position 1,090 of record MHQO01000071.1, on the reverse strand, counting down.
CCGCATACTTCTTCACCCCGAGAAATTTCGGCTGTGAATCACGTCCTAATTTAGTTGTTCCGCCGGCTTTTGTATGTGCCATGGTTGCCCGCTATGTATTCAAATATAGCGCTGTCTATCATTATATGATACTACTAAAATCATGCTATACACCCTTTACTCAAAAGTCAATAGGTGGGCAAAAACGAACCAAAAAGACATTTTTTTAGCCGCAACCATCATCCTGATGAGCGTTATCAGTTTCGGGTTGGGCAGATTATCAATGCTCGTGCCGGAAAAGAAACCCGTTTCTGTCGTCGAAATCGGCCAAAACGCTCATTCGTCCCGCAACGACACGGACTCGTTGACGCCGAATACGGTTGTGACAAACTCGTCGGTTTCATCCGGTTTGACGCCACCATCGGCATCCGGCCAATATGTCGGCTCAAAAAACAGCACCTATTACCATTTGCCGTGGTGCCCGGGCGCGCTTCGGATTAAAGACGAAAACAAGATCTGGTTTGAAACAAAGGAAGAAGCCGAGAGCAGGGGATATGTGCCCGCGGGAAATTGTAAAGGACTTTGAAACATGAATTTTCCGTTAAGCTGATCTGGCCGCTCGCACTCATCGAACATCGCGGAATGGCTTAACGAGTCTCCTCGTCGGAAGTAATTTCTTCCGGCTTTTTTATTTTCTTCGTCGATACTTTCAGCATGGTGAATTCTTTTGTTTCAACGCCAAGTTCCTGAACCTTTTTTTGAACATCTTCCGGAAACGTTTTCATGAGCAGTTTCAATTTTTTTTCATCGGCGCCAAGAATCTTCTGCCATAATCCGAGCGGCTCTAAAACAGTGCGGATCGCGTCAAAATTATATTTGTGGCGAATGTGTGTGGTCTTTGAAATAGAGCCGTCGTCCCCGAAAACCCGCGTCAATCCCTCCTGCTCCATATATGTGCGAATTGTTGACCCCAGATCTTTTAGGCGAAAATTATTTTCTTGATCCGCTTTTTTCAGTTTAAAATATTCTTTTATCGCCGCGTCAATCTGTTGTTGGTCGTAGGTTGTTGGTTGTTTGTTACGATACAAATGCCTCCATGCGGGGCACATCG
>MHQO01000070.1:1948-8490 GCA_001820675.1 Candidatus Sungbacteria bacterium RIFCSPLOWO2_01_FULL_47_10 | reverse complement strand
CTTTTTGAATTTTGGATTCCCCAAGAAGAAGACCGAGCTCTGCTTCAACATGAATTTCTCCGATATCGGGCCTGAATGTCATCTTTGCATGCTCCCGAACATAATTTGTAATTTTAACATTTTCATCATACGGCAGATGCGAAACGTCTATATGAACAGAATCATATCCGGCATCAATTGCCGCAATTGCCGATTCCCCGCTCTTTGAGTGATCGGCATTCAAAAAGACAGGAATACCCGTTTCTTCGCGAAATGCGCGTACAAGCGATACGGCCTGTTTGAGCCCTATGAACTTTCGTTCTCCCTCGGACGTTCCAATTAAAATTGGGCTTTTCATCGAAACTGCGGCATTCATAATTCCGTGAAGCTGTTCGCTATTTGAAATATTAAAATGACCGAGCGCCCACCCCCCCTGAAGCGCTTTTTCCTGATATTGCTGAAGCGTAAGCATGATTTTATCGGCGAATTACAAGCCGCCCATACATGAACGAACACATTCAATCTCCTCTATGCCGGTTGATGACAAGGAGGAATGCGGACGATTCTTCTGTGTTCATTTTGAACGCGTAACTCGTGAATTACCTTTTGTCATCAAATGAGAGAAGGCCCTGATCAAAGTTTTCTACAATCATTTCTTCAAGTTTTTCGGCGCCAAAATAACCGGAAAATATCCTATTCCAAAGCGCCTCCTGCTGGTGATATAAATATTTCACCATCTTTTGTTCGTCAACAAGAGACATAACGGTATCAACGAGATTAAAGCTGACAAAAACATCGGACCCGACGGAATCCTTATAGTAATCGCCGGAGAAATCAAGCCCTTTCCAAAAACCAAATTTTCCGTCAAATTCCCTGGCAAATTCAGCGATATCTTCCTCCGCCTTTGTCCAGTGAATCGCCTCCGGATTGATATGTGGGTAGGAAAGCCGCCAGTCATTCGCATCAACTTTCGCAAGATACCGCTGAACAATGAGCCAGACCGCGCCAAATCGATCCTCCGGAGGACGCACATCCAGCACATCACCCCGAAGCGCTGAAGAAAAATTTCTCGCAAAATCCTTCCCGTGATCAATCGACAGATATTTGCGAAACAACTTTGAATAAAAAACTACTTCGTGAAAATAGTGCAAGACAAGTGAAAGTGTGCGCAAGGTCTCACCTTTATAATGCATCGGGATGGGAATGACGAACACGACGCCGAGCTCTTTCAAATGACTTACGTTGTGGTATTTTTTCTTAATAAACGATTCGGCTGCATTTTTGAATTTATCCCCGATCACAACCGGTGTTATCTCCCGCTCCTCGAAATCGTCGGGTGTAAGTGATTCATAAGGTTTGAAAAATACTGAGTTCAGCCAGTCGTTTCCTTCGACAAAACGCAATGCGGAAAAAACTTCAAAAAGATTTTCATGCTTAAGCATTTCATCGACAGACGTATATCCCAAAACGGATAAGACGTGTGGCGGAGGATTTTTCCGTAATAAATCCTCAGCAACGCTTCTTTTCAAAAAAAGCCCTTTCCCGACCCGAGACAATGCGTATCCTTTCGAAATCAATTTTTGAAATCCCTCTTTGTCCAAATCTCCCGCACCCCCGTGGAAATATTCTTTTAAACGGCTATCATCCTCTTCAACCTTGCGAAGAAGGGCTTCGTAAATAGTTTTTGCGTTAGGGTTTTTTATACCAAGACGGGAAATGCGATCAGCAATCAACGAGGTATTTTCCTCAATGAGCGCATCAAAAACACCGACAACACCGGTACGCGTGACGAATAACTCGTCGATGACCCGCGGAACATCTTTGTCAACACGAAGCATTGATGCAATTTTTTCATATGAATCCATGGTTCCATCAGCAAATTACGAGTTGAACGCGAATCTCCGAATACTCCTGACCCATTCCCTAAAAAACAGAAATACGGAGAGGCAAATTACATTCGTACATTCATGCAAAACCAGCAATTTTCAGATTAGGATATAATCATATTTTTGAAACGATGATGGGAAATTTCCTCCACCTCTTGCCCCGCTCAAATTCCTTCCTTGTCAGTAATCCGAATTTTGGACCTATGCCTTCCACTTTTGCAGTCGCGTTCGCACTTCCAAGACGGATTGCATATTCAATATCCTTTTCGGAAAGATCGGTGAGAATATTTCCGGAACGCGGCATCTTTCTCATAATGCCGGAAACGAATCCGGACCCAAATGCATCCCCCGCTCCCGTCCTGTCAATGACCGCCCGTTCTTTATAAATTCCCGCGGAATATAAAAATCTGCCGTCCGAAACCATAACCCCATTTTTTGCATCCGTCATGACGTTCATTCCGGGCGACATCTCGTCCCATACGCGAAATATTTTTTTGTGATCCTGAAACGACACTCCCGTAATCACGGCCGCCTCATCCCGGTTTACAATAAGAATATCCGCATATTTTAAAAGCGGAATCAGTTTTCGCCGCTGCCGCAATTCCTTTGCTCCGGGATTATACGCAATATGGATATTATTTCTTTTTGCAAAGAGTATGATCGGGCGAAGTAATTCAAAGTGCCCCCCCACGGATGAAATATATAACCAACTCGTTTTTATTTTGCCCAGGGGAATATCCTTAAAACGCAGGTATTCTGAGGCGCCACGATATACCAAAACAGTTCTCTCTCCTCCCGCCGGATGCAATAAAACGGAATATGCCGTCCCGATATCCTTATTTTTTTTAACAAACCCCGTATTGATCCCTTCCTCGCGCATTTCCTCAAGCACCGCCTGTCCGGATACGTCGTTGCCGACCATACATATGATGCCTGTCTTGAACCCCTGCCGGCTGAATGTTGCCGCGGTATTCGTTGATCCGCCTCCGGTCGTAAAAACAATTTTTTCAATGGAAATCTTAGCGCCAAGCGGCATAACCAGTCCTCTTCCTCCCAAAACATGGTGGTCGGGATCAATATGAAAATCCCCACTTTTAATAAAAACGTCGCGCGTAGCCGAACCGATTGTAAGAACATCAAACATCATTATTATTATAGTATTCCGTAAAAATATATACAACCGCCTACCCGGGGGTGGCGGCTGTTAAATTTACATCGGCAAAGGAATTCCTTCAAATAGTGTGATTGCAAGTCAGCTCCATGAAATCCTTGACGTTTATAGGCATGATTCCTCAATTTGCTTCATATTTGCGATCATTGCCTTCATTAAGGTTTCTATGGCCAGCATTTCTTTTTTCATCGCAACGGTATCCTTTGCATGGATTGCGGCATTCAACGCAGTGATATGTGTTTGTAACTCGGACAACTGCTGCTCGACTTCCGCAATGGCATCCTTCTCTTGCGGGCATGTAACTTTTAGAATAACAATGATTTGTTCAACTTTTTGTTTAAACTCCTCTGCTTTTATCTTTGCATTTTGAGCGATGTCTGCTTTGATTTTCTTAAAACTTTCCTTAAACACGTCTTTATTTGCGGAAAGATATGCTACAATCTCCTGGTTAACCGCTTTTAACTCCTCAAGCGTCGTTGTCTGCTCAACATCTGCCTTATACCCCAATAATGCATTTTCGACGTCGTTAAACAAGGTGATTACATCCGTCTTTACCTCATCGGAAATATTCGGATTTGACTGTACCAACGCTTCAGCCGCATTCAGTTTCTTCAATGCGGCGTCAACTACCGTCAAGGTCGTTTGTTTGAGCGTATCGAACTGAACTCCCCCCTGGGGAAGCTGTATCGCGCGCACGTTTATAGCCGTCAAAACAATACCCAGAAAAACGATGAATGTAAAAATTCCATAAAAAAATTTTTCAGTAAAGTATGCCATATGAGATAATAATTTACAAATAATAGACCAGTTGCTTAATAATTTTTAGAGGAAATTTGATACAAAAAACCCTTATTTTAAGCCAATGATTTTTCAAAAAAACGGCTAAAACCTTATTAAGCAAATGGTCTAATATTTAAAATGTCGTATTCTCGTCAAACTGATCCATAGAACTGTTCTGTTCACTAAAATCGCCGGACAACCCATTGAGTTCTTTAATCTTTGCGGATGCGTCTTCCTGTGCCGCAGAAGAGGGTGAAGAAGGCGTCCCTGCGGAGGGAATCACGCCTGAAGAAGGAATCGACGAAGGAGACTGCGGGGAGGGCGATGATTGCGGCTCCGAAGAGCTCGGCATTGAACCCTCCGTTGATTCACCCGATACCGTTGTCCAGGCAGGAGATTCAACTCTGTTGAGATCAACCGCTTCCGGTCCGACGCTCTTATTCCGCAGAAAAAACATGATACCGCCGATGACCGCAATAACAATAATCGGCGCACCGATAATAAAAATTGTTTTATTCATAAAAATTAAAATTATGCGAATAAACAATAACGGTCAATTATCAATTATAATATAGCGGTTACGGTTGAGTCGTCAGAACATAATCCCGGGAATATGAAATATTCCTTGTTGCATCTTGAGACTGCACTCGATAATGATATGTCGTAGCGGGCGTAAGGTTCGTGAGTTTTACCGAGTGCTGTATCAAAGAAGGAGCGCCGTAGCGCCTATATGAATACGATCCCTCGGCAAAACCATATTGAACAATAGCAGAAGAAGCCTCATCCGTAACCCATGTAATAACCGCTTCCGTTGCGGTAATATTTTCCGCGGAGACGCCCGAAATCACCGGAGCGGTGTTGTCAACAATTACTTTTCTTGGAGAACTTGCGGAAAAATTTCCAGCCGTATCGTATGCTGTTGCTGAAAGCGTATGCTCTCCGTCTGCATAGTCCGTTGTCTGCCAGGAAAGCCAGTATGCAGGGGTGGTGTCTTTTTCGCCCAGTGGTGCGCTATCAACGGTAAACGAAACGCTTTCTATTTTCGCGTCATCTGATGCAATCGCAAAAACTGTCGTTTTTCCTCCAATACTGCTGTTTTCTGCGGGGTATCGAATACTTACTTCGGGCGGGGTAGTGTCTGGCGCAGTCATAAATGTATAATCTTGAGAGACCGCAAGATTTCCGAAACGATCAACAGATTCTACCCGATAATGATAAACTGTGCCGGGAAGAATCCGTGAAATTGTCACCCTGTGTTCGGTTGAATATCCATAGCCGTACTTTGAATAGCCGTAAGCGTCCGTAATTCCGTATCGGACGGCGGAGCGTGATTCCTCGGTTGTTGTCCAGATAATTGTCGCCTCCGTTGCGGTAATATTTTCCGCGGAGACGCCCGAAATCACCGGTGCGGTGTTATCAACCGCGACGTGCCGCACGGGGCTCGTTGATGCATTCCCCCCATAGTCCCGCGCAACAACATAAAGCGAGTGTGCGCCTTCCGCGACTGCTGTTGTATCCCACTCGAACGTAAACGGCGATCGGACATCTTCTTCTCCAAACGGCGCACCGTCAACATACAGCCGAACGCCCGCAATTTTAATATCATCCCGCGCCGAAACGGTTATTCGCGTTAGGCCCGATACCGTACTATTCTCACGCGGTGATGTAACTGTAACTTTTGGGGCGGTTGTATCGGAAAGTGTTGTAAAAACAAAATCATCAGAAATTTTAACATTTTTTGCCCTATCTGTTGACTTTATACGAAAATGATACGTCGTTCCCGGCAGAAGGTTATGGATCAGACGCGCGTGATCGGTGACGAACGAACCGATAGACACCGCGTTTCCATATGCCGCTGTTTCTCCGTATTCTATCTGACCGACAGAAGGCTCGTCTGTCTTCCATGTTATGGTTGCCCGTGTTTGGGTAATGGTTGTCACAAGAACGGAAGAAATTACCGGCGAGGCATTATCAACAATTATAGTTCGAGGAGGCGAGGTTGAAGCATTACCCGCCAAATCCCATGCTGTTGCCGTCACCACATGATTTCCGTCCAGTATGGTTCGAGTATCGAAATTTGTCGAATACGGAGCGAGCACATCCCTTTCCCCCGCTTCCTGGCCGTCAACATAAAACTGAATGCCTGCTATCTTTGAATTATCGCTCGCATATGCGTAAAAAGGCGTCGTTGATCCGACAAGCTGATTTGCTCGCGGATATAAAAAGTAAATTCTGGGCGGCTCCGTATCGGAGGATGCGGGCAAAACAACAATCGTAATCGATTTTTCAACGCTCATGCTTCCGTCGCTTACTTCCAAAATCCAAATGTACGTCTTCCCCGCGCTTCCTGCCGGGTATGTAAACGCCGCATATTGTACCGGGCCTTCTCCCGAAAAAAATGGAACTTTTAAAGACCCGAGCTTATAGTACCATGACCACGTTACCGGATCGCCATCCGGATCATACGCAACCGAACCGTAGAGCACTGTTTTTCCTTCGAATACTTCATGGGCCGGTGTCGTCGGGTCCGCGTCCGGAACGCTCACGGTGATATCAGAAACAACGGGAGGATTATTTTCCGTCGCGGATGCCGTCGTCGCACTTATCGGAAGTGACTGCGAAGAGACATTACTCGCCGCGTCAAATGCTGAAACCGCATATGAATATGTTGTAACAGGTGTCAAACCCACATCTACATACACGGGCAAAACACCAACAGTTGCAAC
>MHQO01000070.1:0-1935 GCA_001820675.1 Candidatus Sungbacteria bacterium RIFCSPLOWO2_01_FULL_47_10 | reverse complement strand
GCAAGACCAATGGAGGTTGAAGAAGCGCTAACCGCACGCAAGTCTGAAGGAATCGAGGGGGATTGGGTATCTGATGATGGGGGCGGAGGCGGTATTAATTCGAGATAATCCTCAACTGACCACCCGTCAGGATCGCTGTCATAATTGATATTCCACCACGAGTACCCTTCCGCATAAACGGGTCCTTCAATTACGGTTCCGAAAGAGTTTGCGGGCTTCGTGCCCAGAAGGGTTCCTAAGAGTGAGGGGGTTGAACGCACGTTAAGATTTGCTGTTGTTTGAATGCGATCACCGATGGAAAACTTTGTGGATGGCAAAGTCACGACAAATGTCGTTGTCGCGGATCTCCCGTTTGTGTTTTCAACGGAAACATCATACGCGCCTGGCGTGACGATATAGACAGGTTGGGTACATGAATATGTTGAAGTCCAAAAATCGCAATAACTCACAGAACTTGGAACTGTGAACAAAAGTGTTGTTCCATTATTACTGGAGGCGACACCGTCTTTTCCGCCTTTTCCGAAATGTACACGGTTCCCCGTCTCGGTAAACTCGCTTCCGTTAATTGTTATCTTGGTACCGACGGGGCCCGACGGCGGTGAAATAGACGTTATAACGGGCAGATTTTGTGTCGGAGTGCCGGTATTCGGCTTGATATGAATTGTGAGCGAATTCGCGTCAAGAGATTTCACTGTAAATACCGTACCACTGATGGAATCGGTCCACGTCTGGCCAATGCCCAAAACTGCCGCATATACGTCTGCGGGAGGTGTTGGGTCAAACAGCACCGGTGCGTTAGCCGGAGTCCTTGCCACATGCAAAATCGCCCCGTCAAGAGAAAGGGCGGCCGGGAAACTCGCCGGGAGTTTTGCATCAAAACCGACCGGCCGCCTGTACTCAACCGTTATTGCTTCTGTTTCAGAACGCCACACACGCAATAATTTCGGATTAGTTCCTACGCTTTCTAATGGTTCTATGGTAAAGTCGCCTTCCAAAGCAACATCAACGACATTGGATTCAGAAAACCATCCGACAAAATTTTTAAATATGGCGCCATAGTGAGACATGACACTACTCGCACCCATCCGATCGTAGGGATCTCCATACTCATAGTAATTGTTGCCGCCGCATGCAGAGTCATCAAACGACCCGCTTTCGCACTTCATAAAACCAGAATGATTAAAACCGAGATAATGTCCAAGTTCATGGGTGATTGTGGTTCGAGGATCGTTCACGAAAGAACTTGCATATACGACGTTTGATCCGCGCGTATATTGAGCAGACCATCCGCATGACCCTGGTCCATACGGCGCAAGAATCACGAATACCGTCGCACCATGATCATTGGTATAAGCCGGATCGGACTGCGCAAGAGTTATCGCCTCGCTTGCCGCACTTGCCGTACAACTCTGTGCGGAAGTCATCTTATACCACCCGAGTACCTGAACTTTTACCGGCATTTTTTCGAATGAAACCTCGCGAAAGAATGAAGTAAGCGACTCCGCGCCCGTTTCGAACATTGTCCGCGCCTGGTCAAGAGTCCATGGTTCATAATTTGTGTTTGAAAAGTTCGTCAAGACGACTTTAATATTCGCAAAAGACCCGGGCACTCCGGTCAAAAAATTTCCAGGTCCGGCCACCGCATCGGCAGAATTCGGTAAACCAAAAATAAACGTTCCAACAACACTCGCGATGAGAAGAAAAGGGAAAAATAACTTCTTGCCTCGATATGTCATACCATAAAAAATGCGTCCTTCGACTGATCCTCAAAGGACATAAAATTATAACTTGCAACTAAAGTATTAGACCCGTTGCGTATTAAGTTTTTTAAAAAGACAGACCTCTCCGGATTCTGGAATGACTACCTCGTAACAAGGTGGTAATTCCAGAGTCCGCAGGAGATAAGCATTGCCTGGTCGTCAAACCCGACTTTCT
>MHQO01000069.1:1090-6650 GCA_001820675.1 Candidatus Sungbacteria bacterium RIFCSPLOWO2_01_FULL_47_10 | reverse complement strand
CGGATTCAATACCGTTTCAAACGCTTTTCTCAACTTACCGGCGGTGATAACGGGACTCTATGATATGTTGTATTCAAGCGAAGCGGGACTTGGGGGCCCGAGCGGATTATGGAATATCGACTATTACACGAATTCCGTCGTGAGTTATGATAATGCGGTTCTGAAATATAAAATGGATGCGTCTGATAAATATATGTTGGCGCGGAACGCATACGATAAGAACTTTCAAGACTACAAACTGGCGAGCCGTTTTTCCGATCAAGGTGTCATTGAGTCGCTTATTGATGAAACATACGAAACGACAAAAAACATGGCAGAAGCGGTTAAAAGCGCCAACAACATGGTTCAGTTCTATCAGGATACGCTTTCCGGAAATGGATTAAAACCGCAATCGATTTCCAACACTCACCTTGCGTCCCTCAATTCATTTACCGGTACGACAAATACGTATCTCTCATCCCTTCTTTCCGCAAATCGTTCAATTCAGGATTACAAAGATGCAATTATCGGCGCGGGGCGGTTGATTGAAGAGAAAACCCTTTCTCTCGCAAAAATTACGTCCGATCCCGACCCTCTCGATATACGGGCGAAGAAAATTGCAATCCAACAAAAAGAAGATGCGCTTGTAAGCGCAAAACAAGCTCTTGAGGATCGTTCTATCCGGTCTCCTTTTGCCGGAATTGTTGCGTCACTGGACGTAAAAGTGGGTGATTCCGTACCATCCGGATTGACAATTGCGACATTGATTACAAAGCAAAAAATAGCCGAAATTTCGCTGAATGAAGTTGATATCGTAAAAATTAAGGTCGGCCAAAAAGTCATACTGACGTTCGATGCGATTGACGGATATTCAACGACCGGCGAAGTCGTGGAAGTCGAATCCCTGGGAAGCATAACACAAGGCGTTGTGACATACGGCGTTAAGATAGGTTTTGATACGGACGATGAACGGGTGCGGCCGGGGATGAGCGTTACCGCGTCAATTATCACCGATGTCAGACAGGATGTCCTTTTGGCGCCAAACTCGGCGATTAAGACGAGTGCCGGCGTTGACACCGTCGAAGTGCTTGCGGGGGGCCTTCCTCAGACAAGACAGGTGGAGATCGGCCTCACAAATGATATGCAGACAGAAATACGAGGCGGATTGAGCGAGGGTGATGACGTCGTAACCCAAACAATTACATCCGTATCCGCCGCAACACCCCAGACACAGCAAAATCCCGGGATACGTATTCCGGGAATTTCCGGCGGAGGGGTCAGGAGATAACAAAATCGGAAATTCCCGCTTTGTGGGAAATCCGCATCAAGGACGTGAATGGATATGATTGAATGCAGCCATATTTTTAAAATTTATAAAAGCGGCGATATTGAAACACATGCGCTGAAAAATATATCCTTTACGATCAGCGAGGGTGAGTTCGTGGCAATCATGGGTCCGTCCGGTTCCGGCAAATCGACACTTATGCACATCCTTGGTTGTCTCGACACGCCTACAAGCGGACATTATTGTTTGGACGGAAAAGATGTGTCGGCGCTGTCGGACGATATGCTTGCGGATATCCGCATGCAAAAAATTGGATTCGTTTTCCAATCATTCAATCTTCTGCCGCGGACAACGGTACTGCGCAACGTCATGCTTCCGCTGATTTATGCCGGCCGCCCCAAACAGGAGCGCGAGAACGAAGCACGTCGCGCTCTTCGAGATTCCGCATTTCCGGAGGATTTCTGGAACCATCATTCAAACCAGCTCTCCGGCGGCATGATGCAGCGTGTCGCCATCGCGCGCGCCCTTGTGAATAATCCCAGTATAGTGCTTGCCGATGAGCCGACGGGCAATCTTGACACAAAAACAGGGGAGATTGTTCTCGATAGTTTTCAGCGCCTTCACCGCGATCAGGGCCACACGATCATCCTTATCACGCATGAGCAATATGTCGCCGAGCACGGTGAGCGAATTATTCACATTCGTGACGGAAATATCATCAAGGACGAAAAGGTCAAGCGCCGGAGAGCCGCGAATAATCATGTCTCAAACTGATGAAGATTGCCGATATCATCCACGAAACCTATACGGCGCTTTCTGCCAATAAAGTTCGTTCGGGACTTACGATTCTTGGTATTGTTATCGGTATCGGATCTGTTGTTGCCATGATTTCGATCGGCCAGGGAGCATCAGGCTCTATTCAGGAAAGCATTCAATCTATTGGTTCGAATCTTGTCATGGTCATGCCGGGATTTCAGCGGGGGCAGGGCGCCGGGCCAAGCACGGGCCGGGGTTCGGCAACAACATTAACACAAGATGACGCTGATGCCATTAAAAAAGAAATTACGCTTGCGAATGCGGTCGCACCCGAAATTTCGAGGCGATATCAAATCACGGCAAAAGGAAATAATACGAACACCCAAGTAACTGGAACGGTCGCGGACTATCCAGAAGTGCGCAATATCCAGATGAACGCCGGATCATTCATATCGGAACAAAATGTCCGGAGTCTGTCAAAAGTTGCGGTTCTTGGCCCCGTGACGCGGGATGACCTGTTCGGAAAAGGGGCGGATCCGATCGGCCAAACAATACGGATTAATCGCGTTGATTTCAAAGTTATCGGCATCACCGAATCGAAGGGGGGGTCGGGATTCGGAAATCAAGACGATGTCGTCTTTGTGCCGTTGTCGACCGCTCAACGGTTTCTTGCGGGGGATGCGTATGTGACCACCATCAGTGTTCAGGCGAAAGATGCGAATTCTATGACAACAATACAGGAGCAAATCACCGAATTAGTGCTCAGGAGGCACAATATTTCAGATCCACAACTTGCGGATTTTCAGGTTTTGAACCAGCAGGATATCGTCCAAACCGCATCGCAGATTACGAACACCATGACTATTCTTTTGGCATCCATTGCGGGAATATCGCTTGTGGTTGGTGGAATTGGGATCATGAATATGATGCTGACAACCGTGACCGAGCGGACGCGCGAAATCGGGCTTCGAAAGGCGATCGGCGCAAAAAAAGGGGACATCAGTCTGCAATTTCTGATTGAAGCCGTGATGCTGACTTTCATCGGCGGATTTTTTGGGATTATTCTCGGATGGCTCCTCTCGCAGACGGTAACGCAATTTGCGGGAATTGCGACGGAAATATCGCTTTCGTCTATCGCGCTTGCTTTCGGCGTATCGGCGTCAATCGGAATTATTTTTGGATATTATCCGGCAAATCGAGCCGCATCGTTAAATCCTATTGAAGCGCTTCGCTATGAATAAAACAGCCATTCATTATTCGGTCGATGTATTACAGTCGGTTTATAAGCACGTTATAAAATAAACTTCGATGAAAAAATTTGTTTTCATTCTCATCGGTATTGCGGTTGCCGCAAGTGCGGCATCGTTTTACGGCGGCATGAGATATGCCGCGCGAAACGGGATCCGCGGACAATTTTCCGACATGAATATGCAAAACTTTTCGCCTGAAGAGCGCCAGCGGCGTTTTCAGCAATTTTCGGGCGGAAACGTCGCGTCCTCGGGTGGATTGGTCCGCGGAGGTGCCGGGTTTGTTTCGGGAGAGATTATTGGGATTGATGATGCATCAGTTACGCTCAATCTCGCAGACGGAGGATCGCGGATCCTATTCCTGTCGGAGTCAACCTCCGTCACAAAGCCGGTCAGGGCGTCTGTTGCGGATATTTCAGTTGGAACACGCGTCATCGCGAACGGCATCCGGAATCCTGACGGAAGTATTACCGCACAAACCCTTCAAATTTCCGAATAAAGCGCATTTATGTCTTAAAGAAAATCCATATGGAATCGGCATGTCCGAATAGCCGTGGTTTCTCGGGTGGCATATGTGCGTAAATTCTGATACTCTAAAATCATGAAAAGGGGAAAGACGTATTCCGTGCCGCTGTGGCGCGTATCCGTCGCCGATTTTATCGGCGCTATTCGCCGTGGCACGCGTCTTTCCGTGGAGCAGGAGTCGCTTCGCCGGATACGTTCCGGCTTCGACTCGGTGAAGTCTTCTCTCCTCGAAAATAAGATTATATACGGCGTCAATACGGGCATCGGAGACTTGTGCGATAAAATCATACCGCCCGCTTCTCTTCGGGAACTTCAGAAAAATATTATCGTGAGCCACGCCTGCGGGTTTGAGCCGTTCGTTGATGAACGTGTTTCGAGGGGGGTGCTCTTTTTAAAAATCAATTCGCTTGCGAAAGGGTTTTCCGGAGTTTCGCCGGAGCTCGTAAAAAAATTAATCTCTATTTTTAATAACGGAATTTCCGGACTGCTTCCCGCGCGCGGGTCCCTCGGCGCAAGCGGAGACCTTATACCGCTCGCACACCTCGGCCTCTTGCTTTTGGGAAAAGGCAGGGCGTATCGCGGTGGTTCGGTCCAATCTTCGTCTGCCCTGCTGAAGCGCGCGGGTATTTCACCCTATGAATTCGGTCCGAAGGAAGCGCTTGCGTTGATTAACGGAACCGAAGTGCTGACGAGCAGTGCCGCACACTCGGTGAACCGCGCGGAGAATCTTTTTGAAACATCAATTACGGCAACAGCCGCACTCTATGAGATTTTCGGGGCATCCCGCGCTTCCCTTGATTCGAAACTTCATGCCCAAAAGCCGCATCCCGGTCAAGAGCGCGTGGCTACGATGTTGCGTTCTTTGCTTCGGGAAAGTGTTTTATGCGAGCAAGCGCAAAAAAAGATACAGGATGCCTATGTTTTCCGATGCGCTCCGCAAATCGACGGTGCGATATGGGATGAAATCAAGAAAGCGCGCGAGGCAGTCGAAATCGAACTTAATTCGGTTACAGATAACCCGCTTTTTTTTGGCACCGGAGCGGTGTCGGGCGGAAATTTTCACGCACAGCGCCTCGCATTCGCGATGGACTCGCTCGCGATATCGCTTGCGGCTTTCGGAAAAATTTCGGAGCGGAGAATTGAGCGGCTCCTGAATCCGTCATTAAGCGGACTGCCGGCCTTCCTCTCGCCCGACTGCGGGATCCATTCGGGTTTTATGATTACCCAATACCTTGCCGCATCGCTCGTTGCGGAAAATTCAGTGCTCGCGACACCCGCAAGCATTCAATCAATTCCCGTTTCTGCAAATCAGGAAGACTTCGTTTCCATGGGCATGACGGCGGCATGGAAACTTGAACGAATCGTCGCAAACTGCGAACAAATTCTTGCAGTCGAAATTTTGGCACTGGCTCAGGCAATGGATTTAATGCGCCGAAATTCAAATATTCCGCTCGCGCGTTTTTGCCCGTCCTCGCGGTCGTTTTTTTTGCGGGTGCGCAACCTCTCGAGATTTCTTGCGCGTGATCGTGTTTTGGGGGATGATATACGAAATATCGCGCATTGTATTCAAAACGGTTATTTTATAGCGTAGCGTAAAATAGCATGGAACATGTTTTTATACCTCCGCGAATGCCTATTTTTGAGCCGCAAGAACGGCCGGACGACATTCGCCTGAAACATATCATCGCTCGTGCGGACGGAAACCATGGGCTTGATGTCGGAATTGTCGGTGTTCCGTTTGATTTTGGCGTGAAATTATCCGGCGGAC
>MHQO01000069.1:0-1061 GCA_001820675.1 Candidatus Sungbacteria bacterium RIFCSPLOWO2_01_FULL_47_10 | reverse complement strand
CCGCCTGTCGATAGCGGATTTCGGAAATGTTCGGGTTCGCCGCAATGAAACCCGCGGAACGCATGACCGGATAACCGCCGCCGTATGCACGGCACTGGTTTCGACGCGGGCGGTTATCGTACTCGGAGGCGGCAATGATATCACCTATGCGAGCGTGAAAGCGCTTTCGAAAACTTTCGGCCTAATTTCAGGAATGAATGTTGACGCACACCTTGATGTGCGGCCTGTCGTAAACAATAAACGCTCAAGCGGGACGCCGTACCGCTGCCTGATAGACGAAGGACATCTTCGTGCAGATAATTTCTGGGAGGTTGCGATACAAGGTCACATAAACTCATACCACCATGTGCGCTGGCTTAGGGCAAAAGGCGGTCATATCGTTTATCTTTCCGACATTCGAAAAAAGGGAACGGCTTCGGTTGCAAAAAAAATTCTCTCGAATATTTCCCGATCACGGACGACTTTCGTAAGCGTTGACATCGATTCCGTGGCGCAGGCCTTTGCTCCAGGATCAAGCGCCCCAAGCCCCGATGGGTTGTTTCCGGAAGACATATTGACGCTTTCATTCCTTGCCGGAAAAAATCCAAATGTAAAATTATTCGAAATCATGGAAGTGAATCCCGCATATGATATTGACGCAAGAACCTGCCGTCTTGCCGCAAACATGATACACGAATTCCTGTCGGGCTTCTCATTACGAAACAGGAAAACGTAACGTATTCCTATATTTTATGCATATGAAACCACAATGCACATGCGATATTAATGAAGAATTGCGCGCATACGGAAGGCCCATGCATATGAAGGAACGACCCAAATTTCCCCTAAAAGCTGACCGCGGATCGAAATTAACATGCAGGACATGGGATGCCGAGGCCGCCGTGCGGATGCTTCATAATAACCTTGACCCCGATGTTGCCGTCAACCCGGAGGAGCTGATTGTGTACGGGGGAACGGGGAGGGCGGCGCGAAACTGGCGCGAATTCAATACGATTGTTCGTTCTCTGCGCGAACTCGGCGAGAACGAAACGCTGTGCATTCAATCCGGAAAAGCGGTCTAT
>MHQO01000068.1:6468-9008 GCA_001820675.1 Candidatus Sungbacteria bacterium RIFCSPLOWO2_01_FULL_47_10 | reverse complement strand
GCTTGGAACAAAGGGGGGCGGCGGGCTTGAACCGGAGGATCTGGCAAAGAAAAAAAGAGGCGAATTCAAGGATACCGCATTCTGGCAGGGAATAGTTCGAACCGGTGAGGACGGAAAAACGGAGATTCGATTCGCGCTCCCCGACAATCTTACAACCTGGCAGACGGAGGCCGTTGGTATTACGAAAGACACGAAAGTTGGTGTCGGATATGATGAATTCACTGTGCGAAAAAAGCTTATGGTTTCCCCGCTTCGCCCCCGATTCATAGTTCCCGGAGATTCATTCATGATCGGCGCGAAGATTTTCAATCAAACCGGCTCGCACCAAACCCTCGATGTTTCAATTTCGAGTGATACGCTGGACATGACGGGAGACACGCACCGTTCACTTTCGATAGGCCCGGAAGAAACCGAAACTCTCTATTTTGCCGCATCCGCTCCGCCCTTGATTCAAAATGGAGAGCACCGGTTTGCGGTCTCGGCAAAAAACGACTCATACGAAGATACCGTTGAGAACGCAATCGCGATTAAACGGAACGACACGTATGAGGCGATGGCAACGGCGGGGACCGCGTCGAATGAGACAACGCGGGAATATATTTTTCTTCCCGAAGGGATCGTTCGCGACAAAGGGGGTGTTGAGATACATACGAGCGCTACCCTTGCCGTATTTCTTTCGGATGCATTGAATTATCTCGTGGCGTATCCCTACGGCTGTTCGGAGCAGATCGCAAGCAAGCTCGCATCCATCGCCACCGTCAAGCGCGGACTCTCACTTAAAAATATTGGCGAGAAATTTGTGCTCACCGACGTGGAATTTCAGGGTCAACGCTATTCCATTGATGATGTCGTTGCAATCGGCCTCGCGAGAATATATTCAAACCAAACACCGGAGGGCGGCTTTTCGTATTATTCCAATTTGAAACCGAATTTTTATTTGACGCTCGACATCCTTAACGCGCTTGAGGATCTGCGAAGCGCGGGATATGAGGTTACTCAATCCGCGGTCGATCGCGCGGCCCGATATGTTTTCAACGAAATCAGTTACGGCCTCGTCGGACACGATAAGAATCTTGTAATATTAACGGCCTACGCGCTTCACAGAATACCGGGTTTTCAGACGGAGACGGACATTCTTTCAAAAAAAATAACCTCAATCGCGAACGACAAAAAATTCATTCGCGAGGACATATCCAATCTCTCCCTTGCCCACATGGCAATCCTTTTGACGAAAGGGTATCCGGATTCCCTGAAAAACGAGATATTCAAAACGCTTGAGAACCGGATTTCGATCGACGGGCGCGGATCGTTTCTCGCGCCCGATAAAAACCAGTGGCTCTGGAATTACTACGAGACCCTTGTTAAAGATACGGCGATGGCCTTGAAGGCGTTCGTTGCGGACAAAAGAAATTATCCGCGGATCGACGGCCTGCTTCGCTGGATTCTGCGATCGCGCTCAAAAGACGGCGCATGGGGTTCGACGAATAACACTCTTTCGGTCATTGATGCCTTCACCGATTATCTTGAATGGAAGCGCGAAACCGAATCGGACTTTTTGCTCACTCTCAGCATGGACGGGAAAGAACGGGCATCTTTTGATTTTAATGCCGATACAATTTTGAATACATTTGATGTGTTTGTTTCCGCATCAGAATTTATTCCAAACACTTTGAGCATTTTCGATTTTCAAAAAAAGGACAGGAATGAGTTTGCGAATACGTTATACTACGATATGATGTTGAAATATTTCTTGCCGATTGATTCTATTCCGCCCCGCGACGAAGGATTTTCGCTTCAACGGGAATTGTATCGGCTCGACGACAAAGAACGCGAGCACCCGCTGAATGAGGCCCGAGTCGGAGACGTACTGCGGGGGCATCTTACCATTGTTGCTCCCAAAGACAGGAATTTCGTCTCAATCGAAGATTTTATCCCGGCGGGCATGGAACTGGTCAATCTGAAGCTTGCGACGGAAGACCAATCCCTCCGGACGCATGAACAGGAAAATCCATATTTCATGAATCCTTATATCAATGAATTTTATGACGGGCGCGGATCGGTCGATGTTCGACCGACTGCGGCTCGTTTGAATGGGTGGGCGAAGCTTTTGTCGGGCATTTTTTCCCGGTTCAGCCATGCGGCCGTATTTAATTGGTTTGGAAATTTTGAAGGTTCCTCCGAGCTTGACGATGATGAATATAGTCCGAAAACAAAAGCGCTGACCTTTTTTGCGGACGCGGAAGAATCACACGATGACCGGCTTTTCCTTTTCCGCGAGCGGCTTCCCGCGGGCGTGTATGAATTCGATTATTTTGTGCGCGCGCTTATTCCGGGCACATTCCATCATTTGCCGGCCGTTGCAAGCGAAATGTATTTCCCGGAAAATTTTGGCAGGACGAGAGGCGAATATTTCGTCATACATCAATAATAAAAATAAAAAAGGAGGCTAATATTCCTGCTTTTGGGTTCCGTATACCGCCGCGGCGGCTTATGTGGGTTCGAAGCGGAAGGCAACCATGAATGAAAAAACCGCCAGTATT
>MHQO01000068.1:4166-6461 GCA_001820675.1 Candidatus Sungbacteria bacterium RIFCSPLOWO2_01_FULL_47_10 | reverse complement strand
CTCGTTCTTTTTATTATCGCGTTCATTACAGTCCAAAGTTTTAACGGCATTTGGAGAAAATCTTCGGGGATCATGCCGACAAGCGTTTTAAATTCGTCCGGCATATTCCGACAACTTGATTATTCCGATGGGTTCAGAACCGAAATGTCCGCGCCTCAATATAATACTGTGGGACAACCTGCGCCGACTGATCGTGGAGAGGCGGGGGTAGAAAGAAAAATTACACAAAACGGCTCGCTTTCTATTGCGGTCAGAAACGCGGAAGAATCCGTTCGTATAATCCAGTCAATCGCCGAAGGCATGAACGGTTTTGTCGCGGACTCCCGCGTATATGAGGTTTCCGTCGGTGTTAAATATGGCTCGATTACGATTCGCATTCCCTCCGGACGCTTTTATGATGCATTCGACGAAATAAAAAAAATCGCCGAAGAAGTAGAGAGTGAAAGTGTCCAGAGGCAGGATGTCACCGAGCAATACATCGACATTGAGGCCCATGTGAGAAATCTTCGGGTGGAGGAGGCGCAATACACGGAGATTATGAAACGCGCGTTCACTGTTGAAGACACGCTCAGTGTTTCGCAACGGCTTGCTGACGTGCGCGGACGAATTGAACGGCTTGAAGGACAGCTCAAATATCTTTCGCGGCAAATCGATATGTCCTCCATTAGTGTTTCGATAAAGGCAGATGAGGACGTTTCAGTATTCGGAGTCCGGTGGAGGCCCGTATTGGCGATAAAGCAATCATTTCGGGGAATGGTACGGGCACTCGTATCTTTTGCCGATGCCATGATATGGATTCTATTTTATCTCCCCATTCTTATACTGTGGGGGGCGGTGGTCATGGGGGCGGCTTTTGTGGCGTGGAAAGTATTTCTCCGCGTTCGAAATACCCTCTTTGTCAGAAAAATCCAGTAATATTTCACGGCGTTCATTCTTCACCCTGAAGACGAACGTGTATGGTTTCCACATTGCCATTCGCGTCTATTGCGTTGATGGTATAGTTTCCTGGGGCAGATGGTTTCCATGTGAACGATTCGCTGTCCCCGACATATTCTCCGTTGATTCGCCATTCTGCGCGCGATCGTGATATGAGCTGAAGCGCCGTGTTTTTTTCAAAGAGAAAAACATCGGCATCATGCGGCATATCAATTACACTTCCCCGATCCGCCTCTTCAAGAAGGAGGCGGTTTTTTGAATAATCGTCGCCGGCAAGCCCGTATTCAATCGTTCCTGACTCATCAAATTCCCGGATGAGGTCGAATGAAAAAGCATTTCTTTTATTATACCGGGAATTCAAAAACAATTCCGCGACATCGTGCCAAATTTTTCCGGCGCCCATTTGTCCCGATATTTCACGCATGGGAGTATTGTCGCTGTTGCCAACCCAAACACCCACCAAAAAATCAGGAGTATATCCGATTGTCCAGCTATCATGATAATCTCTTGACGTTCCGGTCTTGAGGGCATATGAGCCGGAAGATAACGTCAAATTCGACTTCATGCCGAACTGATCCACGGACGTTTCGCGGTCGGATAGAATTTTATTTATTAATTGTATTACATCTTCTTCCGCAACCCTCCTTTTTTCCAGGATATTTGCGCCCATGGGCGTCTGAATAAATTCTTCACGATCAAGCTTGATTCGAAGCGGTTTGAAGATTCCGCCGTTCGGAAAAATCGTAAAGAAATGTGAAAGAGTCAGAAGATCCGTCTCAAGTGCGCCAAGGGCGATTCCTAATTCATAATTTTCGAGCGGTTGGATCGGTTTGAGCCCCAGCGAATTTTCGAAAAAATCATACAAAGAGCCGAGCCCCGCAAATTCAAGAACCTTTACGCTCGGAACATTCAGACTGTTTGACAGCGCTTCGTGGAGGGAGACGGTGCCCCGATACGTTCCGTCATAATTTTTAGGGTAAAACGCGAATCCAGTTCCAATGCGGTAGGCATATTCGCGATCTTCCACAAGGGAATAAGGCCGGGCTCCGCGTTCAAAGGCCTTGAGATATATGAATGGTTTTGCGGTGGATCCGGTTGGGCGCGCGCGAAGAGCCATGTTTATCTGATATCCGGGTGCTGGTGATTCCGGATTCGGCGATCCGACTACTGAAAGCAATTCGTTTTCGGGAAGTCCTATGACGACTACGGCCCCGTGTTCAGCGTTGGAAAGGGATGGAAGATTTAAATTATTTCGGAGTATTTCCCGGATCGATTGCGTCATCCGACTGTCAATCGAGAGCGTGCAGGAATCAGGACATGGAATATGCAAACTGTTTATCTCAAACGAAGTCGAATCCG
>MHQO01000068.1:0-4113 GCA_001820675.1 Candidatus Sungbacteria bacterium RIFCSPLOWO2_01_FULL_47_10 | reverse complement strand
GTTTGGCGTGCGGAAAGACGCCCATCCGGCGCCATAAGAGAATATGATGTGTCGATCGCCGTTCCAAAAACGACGGCCATGCGGGGAAGCATCGAATTATTTTTATAACTGCCCGGATACCGGTCCGATGGACTGCCGAGCGCAAGAACCAGAGCAAGCGTTTCCGTATCGGTGAGCGACTGCGAACTTTTGTTGAAATAAAATCTGCTTGCTTCTCCGATGCCCTGAACCCGGTTTCCGAAATACGCCGCATTTGCATACAGCGTTATAATTTCCCGTTTTGAGGAGTGGAGCTCAAGGGCGATCGCGTACACCGCCTCAATGAGTTTGTTCCGGAGCGTCCGGGATTGTTCGTTGCCGAAAAGAATTTTTACGAGCTGTTGGGTAATTGTGCTCGACCCGCGGGTGTTTCCGGAAGCGATATATGAAATTGCGCCGCGAAGAATACTAAAGGGATTTATGCCGGGGTGTCGGTAAAAAAAGCGATCCTCTTTTTGAATCGCAAGGCGTATAAATGCACTTGGGGGATCAGATACCGGAAGGGAAAAATATTTCTTGCTATTCGGAAGTATCGCAATGATATTTCCGTTGCGGTCTTTAATAATTGAAGAGTCGAGATAATCCGCCGCCACTTTCAGGGAATCTGCCAATGGATATGTAAGAAAGAAAACCGCGCCGATGACAATAAAAATCGCGTAGATAGATATGCGTATGCGCCGCCTAATCTCAGAAGAGGGTGATGTAAAAAATGCCATATGCATAGCATGACAATATCATAACCGTGCGCAACAAAAAAGAATCGGCCGTGATTCGTAGTGGTAGAAGCGCACCATGGAATGTTATTTTCCCATACAATACGTTTATTGCATGCTTATAAGAACGTAGCACCGCGGCTTTATATTTGAATGCGCATGCGTTAGAATAATGACGGGCAGAGGGGTGCGGTGGTTTACGGAACAACTGCGGATCCGCTTGCCGGGACCGTTCTTCGAATGACGGGTTTATATCCACAAAAAACAGGCAATGACATACCCGGAGAAAAACATATCGAGGCGGGAATTTTTAAAAACCGCCGCGGGAAGCGCGGCTTTTTTGAGCTGGCTTTCTCTTCCGGACGAGGCACGGGCAAAACTTGAGGAAATTTTGGATTCTCGTGAATCGCGGGAAGAGCGGTTTGAGGATGTCATAGCGCGAATGCGAAATGTCGTGTATGAAAAGGCGAATGAGGAATATTGGGCACATATAAAAAAGCATGAAAAGGAATACTCGGTCAATATTCGCAGTCACGCAACCGCATCATCGAGTTCGCGTATCGATCTTTTCCCTTTATTCGAAGATCACGACGTATCGCGCATTGATTTTTTGCATACGCACCCGGCGGCATTATTGCGCACGCAGTACGCGGTCCCAGAAGATAAACTCAATGAAATATTTCGCCGCAAAAAGGGCTCCTATGCGCTTATTCCTTCCGCTGACGACTTTTTAACGCTCTGGGGCGATACGGCAAAAATGAGGGAGCGGGGAACAGCCGGTGATCTTACCCACAGCGTGGTTGAGCCCTCCGGAGTCTGGTCGTATGATGCCGATCTTGATCACCCGTTCATACGGAATCTTTCCTATCCCGGCGCCGACATTGATTCTTTTTCGGAGATGATCCGCAACGATTTCCGGCTTCGCGGCGTCCTACATGACGAGCTTAGACATCGGGAAACACGCATAATCGCTTCGGGTGGCATGGCAAAACGCGATCTATCCGAGTTGAGAGAGTGGGGGAAAAGAGAGTATGGCATAGGTATTTCATACCAGCCGTTCGCATAGCACAACATAACATTGGAATTTGCACTTATGCACGAATCCGATCGAGAACTTATCGAGCGATATTATGATGGAGACGAGAAATCTCTTGAGCTTTTAATTCAACGGCACATCCGTTCAGTGTATCGGATCGCATACCGGTATACGGGAAACCGGCAGGATGCCGAGGATATCGCGCAGGACGCGTTTCTTAAGGCGTGGCGTAGCCTAAAAAAATTTGATCGATCAAAAAGTTTCAAAGCTTGGATTTTCGCCATTGTTAAAAATACAGCGATTGATTTCCTCAATAAGAAAAAAACGATTCCGTTCTCCGAATTTGAAAACGAAAGTGGAGAAAATATGATCACCGAAACGCTTGCCGACCCATCTCCTCTTCCCCATGAACTTTTGGAGAAAGCTGGCATGGCGCAGGTGCTTACATCGGCCATGAAGAAGCTGTTCCCCAAATACCACAGGGTTTTATTCCTGCGCTACAATGGCCACTTTCATTTTCGAGAAATTGCCGAGTCGCTCGGCGAGCCGCTTCACACCATAACATCGCGTCATCGCCGAGCCTTGATTCAACTCAAAAAATTGCTTATTGAATAATTATGGAACAATTCATACTGCAAAATTTTTGGATTATCATCTTGCTTGTCGTATGGCCGATTCCCTGGAAAGGATGGGCCTTGTGGAAAGCGGCTCGCCTGAATGATAAATGGTGGTTCATGGCCCTTTTGGTAATTCAAACCCTCGCGGTGATGGATATTCTCTATATTTATATCTTTAGTAAACGCGGAACTTTAATTTCGCGCACCAAAACATAGACATTTCTCGTACTATTATATAGAGGCGATAACCTCGCCCCCATGTTTCAAGTATTGGGATTCCCGAAGTTCTTTCGACCTTTCTTCGGAACCAATTACAAAGGGATGCACAAAAATGCATCCCTTTGTCGTATTAGTAGATATGGTGCGAAAAGACTATGAAAAACTTTTTACCCACCATGAACCGCCGGAGCCGCCGGCAGGCCTTTTTGAGCGAATAATCCTTGCGATTAAACGCGAACAGGAATTGCGCAACACTAAACGATTTGCATTCGGATTTCTGGCTCTTTTACTTGCGTCCCTCGCAACCGCGCCCTTCTCTTGGGCGCTTGTTGCCGGTCAAATACAAGATTCTGGAATGCTTCAATTTATTGAGGTTGCCTTAAGCGACTTTGACGCATTTTTCGCGTCTTGGCAATATTTTGGCTTGGCGATTGCCGAATCATTGCCGGTTATGGGCATCACTATCTTTACCGTCAATATGATACTGGTTGTATTCACCCTTCGTTTGTTCTTATACAAAAAGGGGTTGCTGGTCGGCTATCTGTTGCACGACGTTTAATAAAAAAATATGAGTGAAGAAAAAATAACCCCGATGCATCCTGACAAGTCGGAAGCAGCGGGGCAAGTAAAGAAGTTATTTCGGAACCGCGATGTTCTCAAATGGGTCATTATCGGACTCGCCGGTTTCGTGGTTCTTGTCCTAGTTTTCGGCGCAGGCGTTAAGGTCGGCACGTTCAAGGCCAGATATTCCTATCGTTGGGCGGATAACTATCACAAAAACTTCGCAGGCCCCCGAGGCGGATTCTTGGGCGATTGGCAAAAATTCCCAGCCGGAGATTTCATTAGCGGCCATGGCGCGTTCGGAGAAATCATCGAAATGAGCGGGGACGGGTTTGTCATGCGGGGGCGGGAAAACGCCGAAAAAATTGTTGTCATCAATGACGCGACCACAATTCTCCGCGGAAGGGAAAAATATACCGGCGGTCTTTCGGTTGGAGACCGTGTGGTTGTTATCGGCTCTCCGAATGACCGGGGCCAGATTGAGGCAAAATTGATTCGAATCTTTATCGATGGCGCGCCCGCACTTCCTCTTATGCATCGGGATATGCGTCTTTTCTTCTAAAATTATGATAACCCATCTTTTTGCATTTTTTAGAATGCATAAATTTATCTCGATATGCGCAATGCTCGCCGTGCTGGGCGGCGGCTATTACGCATACCGCGCGCTGTTCGGAGGCGAGGAAGCGGTTCGATATATCACTTCACGGGTTGAGAAAGGCACCCTTGTTGTTTCTCTCAGCGGATCGGGCCAAGTGTCCGCATCGAGTCGGGTGGATCTGAAACCAAAAACGAGCGGCGATGTTATAAACATTTTCGCGTCCCAAGGCCATGAAGTCAGTCTCGGCGCTGTAATTGCGCGGCTTGATACCGCTGATGCGGAGCGGTCAGTCCGTGATGCAAAAACCGCGCTCGAGACCGCAAAACTTGA
>MHQO01000067.1:11200-16138 GCA_001820675.1 Candidatus Sungbacteria bacterium RIFCSPLOWO2_01_FULL_47_10 | reverse complement strand
AACGGAATTCGTTGAATTCCGCGTGTTTTGATCTACCTCTTCAATTTTTCCAATCTCCTGACATATCCGGCTTGAAGATCCCGAACCGCGCCCCTGATGTTCTTCATTCGTGCAACCATTTCCCCGCCGCTTCCTACAAGCAAAAAAAGGAATTTACAAGTCACACAACTGGCATCCGGCTTGCTGTCCGCTTTATACTCCGGATGTTTCTCACAACGAACCATTATATGTGAAATTTCCATCTCATGCTCCTTGGTTGTTTTTAAGGTGCTTAACCAGCATAGCATTTTTTTCAAACAAACTCAAATTCTGGTGGAATGAGAAACCTTGTGAAGCGTTTGTTGCAAAAAACCGCCGCGTGCGATACAGTGTGGCCACATGCTTCTTGAAAACAAGGACGCCATCATGAACACTGACGGTCTGTTTGGACGGCCGCCGCAGGATTATCCGAATACAGATTTCCGGCATTCGAACAACTGGCGGATTTTCCGGATCATGGCCGAACTCATCGAGGGGTGGCAATTCCTGGAAGATTTTAAAAACACAATCACATTTTTCGGATCCGCTCGCGTCAAAAAGGGAAATAAATGGTATAACGAGGCGCAAAAACTTGGATACCTGCTCGCAAACGCGGGATATAACATTGTTACGGGAAGCGGCTACGGAATTATGGAAGCCGCAAACAGAGGGGCTTTTGAAGCGTTCAAGGAGGCGTCCGCGAACGGGAATGCGGATCGTATTGGGCACTCCATCGGCCTTCATATCCAGTTGCCGAATGAACAGCAAAAGAATAAATTTGTAAGCAAATCCCGCGACTTTAACTATTTCTTCGTCCGGAAGGTGATGCTTTCGTACCATAGCTCCTCCTATATCTTTTTTCCTGGAGGATTCGGAACGCTGGATGAATTGTTTGAAATACTGACGCTTGTCCAGACAAAAAAGATGAAACCCGTGCCGATTATACTTGTTGGCAGGGAATACTGGACTCCCCTCTTTCAGTGGGTGGAACAGGAATGCTACAAAAAATTTAAAGGTGTCGACAAAGAAGATCTTTGTATTCCAAAAATCGTCGACTGCGCCGAGGAGGCGTATGAGATTATGAATCGGGCAGTATGAAATGTGTATAACCCCGTATCGGGGTTCTTTTTTTGCCATGCAAAACGCATCCCGTGTTCACTCGTGCCCCATTCCGAATCCGGGTAGGAATTATTGATGGACAAAAACCGCCGTCGGCGGTTTTTGTTGTTGTATGCTGGTTGAAACACCTTTATGCCGTCTTATACCGCCGACTTAACACGTAAAAGGTAACGCCGGTCCAGACGGATATCAGGCCTAAAAAAAACACGAGTGCCGAAAACGCATACGTCAAAACCCCCAAATTAAGCGCAGTGATAAGGGTGGTGGCTGTTACCCAGGTTGTGCGTGCAGAGTTCGAAACCATGACCGCCTCTCCGTTTTCGTCCAATACGGGGTCGCCATTTTCATCAAGTTGCGGAACCTTGCTCGGCATCTGGGCATAGGTTTTGCCATCGCTCGCTTTTAACGCATGTTTCCTGATGATATCGGCCTGCGCTTTAAGCGTAAAAGGGCCCCGTACCGGTGCGCTTGGAATTGATGCATCCGCAGGGGTCGTAATATTCTCCCTGATAACATTATTATATGTGAACATGATTGCATATGCGCTGACGCCGATCATAAGAATTCCCGCAATAATGGCAAGAACGGCGGTAATTTTTAGCATTTTTTCCATGGATTTTTTTAATTATAAGTTCTCAAACGACCTTTGTGCGTTTCTATACTACCATACTCCCAGACAAAGATTAAGTTCCTTAAAAAAGTCTGATGAATAATGTCCACATTTCCGTCGTTCCTGCGAAAGCAGGAATCCAGAAGTAGTAGGAGTCTGGATGCCAGCTTTTTATGGTGAGCCCGTCGAACCACCGACAGTATGACATATATTGCGCAAATCAATGATGCGATAATCACCGCCGATCGCCGGCGGATTTTTTTATATACAAAAAGGGCCAATGCGGCCCGATTGTTGAAACATCACGGACTTATCTCAAACGGCGGTTCGTTCGGAAAGCCGTACCGAATTTCATATTTTGCATCAAGATATCCGCAGTCGGCAAGAAACATAATCAAGGAACGGCATAGTGCGTATTTATGAAGCACCTGCTCGGAGGTTGTCATTGTTGGCGGGACGAGAAGTTTCGCGTTCACGACGACCATGCGCCTGCCAACACGCATTGTCCGAAGACTCTCAACGCCGAGGACGCCGGAGTTCTTCGCAATGTCCATAATTCCTTTTTCATGTTCCCGATCAATGCTCCGCAAAAGAAGAGTGTCCAATGCGGGCTTAATAATTTCCCTGCCCGTTGAAAACAGTTTATATCCGAGAAACGCAACAACGATAAATTCCGGTGCCGCCGAATGCGTGAAAAAATTCGCGATAACACCCGCGAACGTCATTCCCTCAACCCACGCATCGCTTTTCGTTTCCTTGCCATCATCAACCATGAGCTGGCTGCCAAGCCGCTTTCCCGCGCGAATTTCCAGACGGCTCATGAAGACCGATACGATGGTACTGCTGAGCGTTACCGCGATAAGTATCAGCAGTTCGCCCGAATCAAATGTTGATTCTGCGTGATACACCCAAGAAAGGACCGATGAGGCGACTCCAATGCCCGCAAAAGACAAACCACCCGCCACGGAAACAAGAATCATGCGGAACGCAAGAAGCATAAGAAGAACACCGATGACAAGCGACCCCAAACTCTCGATGTTCATATATCCGAGGGGGAAACGTTCATTCGGCTTTCGGCGGGCAAGCTTCATGGCCATAATTACGATAAACGCCTCGCCGATGTCGGAAAGGTTGTGGAATCCGTCGCCGATCAGCATTTCTGAACCGACAAAAAAACCGACACCGAGCTTCAAAATCACTTTGACGGCATACATGGCTATAACCATTCCCATGACGGTTTTGTAGCCCATGTTGTTTCCTGTGAAAGATCAAAAATACTCACATCATTATACAATTATTTTAATAAAACGTCAATATTATGTATTTTCTGCGTGGAGACGTTCAAGCAACACTCAAAATCCTTGACTCCCTGTGGTGATATGATACATTCTCAACGAGGAATGGTTTCTTGAAAAGGAGATATATGAAAAACACCCAAACGCTTATTTTTATGTTCTGCTTCGCGGTATTCTTCGGATGTTCAAACGAAAATTCAGCCCAAAACGGCTCGCCCGTATCACCCGTTCCGCAGGACGAGGATTTCTATGCCGCTGTTCCATCAGCAGAGGCGGGCGAAAAAATTTTCGAAGCAGAATGCATGGTCTGCCACGGACCGCGCGGACAAAAATCCATGCCCGGCATGCAGAAAAATGCCGCAAACCTTGCGGATGAAAGGGTCCAAAGCATGCGCGATGAAGAACTCAAAAAAATCATCCGTGAAGGAAAAAAAGAAAGTCCGGAAATGGCTGGCCATCCGTGGCTTATGGAAGACGAGGTAGAAAGTTTAATTCTTTACATCCGCTCGCTTAAAAAATAGGCAAAAAAATTCCACCGATTGCGTTCGAAAAAATTTTTCAAAAGAAATATATCGGCATTGAAACAAGATCCACCACATATCGAGGAACGCACGAAACATTCGCCGAGACGGAACAATGCGTTTTTTTGACAAAAAACGGCGTGCTCATCGGATACGGATTTACTGCGATAAAACTTAAATTTCACGGAGTCGCGGTGCATGATGGCGGCGACAAGAAGACCATAGACGTTGACGCAGTCGAAATACTGTATGACATGGCTGGCCGAAATATTTTTTTGGCAAGCTATCGGACGCGTCTTTCGGGATTCGAGCGGTTTATGGCACGTCTCTTCAGCCACCGCTCCGATGAAAAACGAAAAATTGTCTTGGGAACAGAATTGGGTGAAGGATTTGTACTTTCCCTCCTCACGCGGCGTTTTATGGCGCATCTTTTGGAACTGCCAAAAGGCTGTATTGCGGGCCAGACGCAAAATGAGAACGGCGCAATTGAGCTTCCGTTCGATAAAGACCCTTTTGACGAACTTTCCCGCGCCGAATTGAAATGATCGAACGGGAGTGCAAAACTCTTAACGTTATTTTACTCGCACACGCGCTTATCGAAAAATATCGAGCGGCTATCGTATAACTATCACCGACAGCCGTTTTTTTATTTTTTACTGTATGCCGCCCGGACCCGTTGGAGTAAAATTGAGAACCATAAAAACAAAAATGGTCGTTAAGACCCATTTATTCTCTATACGGTTTCCAGTCCACAGCATCATCCTATACCCGGAATTTTTTGCAAAGAGCAATAACTTTTTTAGAGATATCGGATTGATTTTTCTTTGTCAAATTTTCGTCCCCGCACGAAAGAAGCGTCCGGCCAATGAGTTCGGCGACAGTTTCCATTTCTTTCTCTTTCATGCCTCTCGTCGTAAGGGCCGCGCATCCGAGCCGAAGCCCCGACGGATTCCACGGGGGCGCTGGGTCAAAAGGTATCGCGTTTCTGTTCGCAACAATCCCAACGGCGGAAAGGTGATCTTCAGCCTCTTTTCCCGACAAACCCTTACTCCGGAGATCAATGACCAAAAGGTGGTTCTCCGTGCCGCCCGAGATGACGGTAAACCCTTTTTTCGCAAGAGCGTCCGCAAGGCGCTTTGTATTTTTTATAATTTCGGATGCGTATTTTTTGAATTTCTGATCAAGTACTTCAATCAAGGCCTTTCCGATCGCATACGTCTGGTGGTCATGCGGCCCGCCCTGGAGCCCGGGAAATACCGCTTTGTCGATCTGGTCGGCAAGGGATATGAAAATCGACTCGCCTTTTTTATTTTTTTCTCCCGAATCGAATTTTTTTGATTCTCTGACAAAAATCAAAGCGCCGCGCGGCCCGCGA
>MHQO01000067.1:8497-11166 GCA_001820675.1 Candidatus Sungbacteria bacterium RIFCSPLOWO2_01_FULL_47_10 | reverse complement strand
ATAAAGAGCGCTCCCGCGTCATGCGCGATTTTTGCAAGTTCTTCAAATTCGTTGAGCGCGCGGGAATATGAGCTCGGGCCGATCGTAATCAATTTCGGCCGGTGTTTTGCGACGAGTTCCCGTATGTTGCCTGTGTCGATCCGGTATGTCTGCCGATTGACGCCGTAGTGGATGAAATTAAAAATTCTGCCGGTCATGCTCGGAATATTTCCTTGCGTTAAATGCCCGCCCTGATCAAGTTTCATTCCGAGAAAAACCGTCTCCCGAACAATATCATGGAACGACGGCAAAGTGCCCGTCTGTTTTTTTTTAAGTCGCGCGATATATTCGACAACACCGCAATAGCACGCAAAATTCGCGGGACTTCCCGAATACGCTTGAACATTAACGCGGTATCCATCAGCCTTAAAAACTTTTCTTGCCAGTTCCTCAACCTCAAGCTCCATCGGATCAATCACCTCATGTCCGCCGTAGTATCGTTTAAGTGGCCTGCCTTCGGAATATTTATTGGCGAACATCGAAGCCATCGCGGAACGAACGTATTTTGAAACGAAATTTTCAGAGGCAGTCAAATTCAGCGTCGTGCGCTGGCGCGCTTCTTCGAGTTTCTCGTAGGTATCGAATTTTTTCTTGATTTTCGCCAAGTCGCTCATAATAAAACGGAAAACCGTTCTGCACATGTGTCATGCTGGCGGAAACTGGCATCCAGGTTTTCTTGTCGAACATGGATTCCGGCTCAGGGGCCGGAATGACATACGCTTGCTCCATCATATATCTCTTCTTACAAAAAGAAAAGAGCTTGTTTATAAAAAAGAACCTTGAAGTACTTTTAGGACTTCATCGTTTAAAAAACCGCCGATAAAATTATCGAGCGGCACGCATATAATTAAAATCTCTTCCGAGTTGTTTCCAGCATGCTTTTTGCACAAGGACATTGATCTTCTGCGCATCTTCTGGAGTGAGGTTTGTATTTGCAAAAAGAAACGTATCTGAACTATCGGTACCGATATTCAAGTGTGGCTTTCGGGCCTTGAGTTTTTGAATTACGTCATAAACTTCACCCATAAAGACAACTTGTTTCCCCGATGCGCTGTCTATATTCGAAATCCAATGCATTCGCCAGCACTTTTGCATGGGCCATGGCTCCATAACCATTTTCAGCGGCGTATCCATTTTTGCCACTCCGTGGTATCGGGCTTGAAAAGAACTGTCTCTTTTAAGGTAACCATGATCTTTTTTTTGTCAATACCCCGGACAAATTCAGCTCCCCTCCTGTGCAAAACGGTATCTTGCGTATCACGGTGTTTTTGCTACACATTGTTTCAGTTGCTTGAAAATCCGCGGGAGAGATGACATGCAATCGGTTTCCTGTGCACAATTAACGGCAACAGATCAATTGGCGCTTGATGAAGCATCGCGGGTGCTGGAAAATTCATACAATCCCTATTCACATTTTTATGTCGGCGCGTGCCTTGTTTCATATGACGGAAAGTTGGTTTCCGGAACAAATTTTGAAAACGCCGCATATGGCTCTACGATATGCGCCGAACGCGCCGCAGTACTTCGCGCAAACGCCATGGGCATACGGCATTTTCGAACAATCGCAATTATTGCACGAGGAGAAAATTTCGATACGACCGAAGTTACGGGCCCATGCGGTAGCTGCCGTCAGGTTTTGTATGAAATATCGCAGGTGTCGGGATGCGATTTAAAAATCGTTCTTTCCACCACCAGAAAAGATGTCATCGTTATTACGACAATCAAGGAATTACTGCCGCTCGCTTTCGGTCCCGTTGATCTTGGAATCAATATCGAAAAATATCAGAAAAAGAGCTGTTAAAAGCTCTTTTTGTTTAGAAATTCGCGCCATGATCGAACGCGCGGGTACGTTTGATCATCGCCAAAAATGTCCAAACTGTCAAAAAGATATTTATGTTTCACATCAGATTATTTGACTTTATTATAGACAGCGATACTATAAGATGTAAATATCATCGTTCATTGAAATGAGGGGGATCGGACACCGTGCCGCTTCTTGAAAATGTTTTTGAACAAAAAGCCCGCGTTATTCTCAATTATCTTAAAAACACCGTTCGTTATGACACAAACTTTCTGCCGCGCCCGTTTTTCCTTGAATTTACCGGATCGCCGTCATCCGGAAAAACCACAACCATCACGGAGCTTGATAAATTTTTACGTCGTCAGGGTTTTCGGGTGTTGCGCCCGCAGGAAGGCGCCGAAGTTATCCGCCACATTGAACGAACAACGCCGCTCTATAACATCAGGACGGGGCTCTATGCGTTAAATATGCTTATTGACCTGAGCCACGGACATTTATATGATGTCGTTATTTTTGACCGATGCGTATTTGATGCTTATTGCTGGATGATGTACTGGCTTGAGAAAGGAAAACTGGACGAGCACGAGCGCGAATTGATACAATCTTTCTTTCTTCTTCGGTTTTGGACAAACTCAATCGATGCCGCTTTTTTTATGACCTGCGATCCGGAGGTTGCGATGCAGCGGGAATTGCGAATTGCCTTGAGCCAAAAACTGGGAGAGACAACAAATCCAGAAACCGTGCGAGTGTTGGTTGAGCGCTATAAAAAAGCATATGATATTTTATCTCCGCGCCACCCGCAACTCCGTCTCATTGATACGACAAACAC
>MHQO01000067.1:7478-8486 GCA_001820675.1 Candidatus Sungbacteria bacterium RIFCSPLOWO2_01_FULL_47_10 | reverse complement strand
ATATGGTAGAAATGATTGCACTTTCCACACTTGATGTTTTTGAACAAAAGACCAAGAACAGCCGATAGGCTGTTTTTTTAATTTCGTGAAAAAGCGCCGTATCTTGCAAAAAAAAACAAACCAGTGAGTTACTGTTACTGTTATACATACTGTTATACACATACTTGACGTTTAATGAATTTTTTTATACAATATAATCATCGTTTCGGCCTTTAAAAATCGACAAAAAGGGGTGTTTGAAATGGTTGAACGGATATCTGCATGGGACTCGCTGATAAATGATCCGCCTCCGGGGCCGCCCGGGCCAGGCAAGTTCCCGCGTTGGCTTATTCTCGTCATAGCGGCGCTGGCGGTTCCGTTTCTTTTGACTTCTTGGCTCAAAACGTTTGCCTCCCCGGAGGGGGGTCTTGTCGCACTATTACTCCTTGCACCCATTGTCTTTTTTTTCGAACGCAGTATTTTCATCAATGACAAAGAGGAATGGGCATATCCCGTCATCAGTTTTCCTCCCATCCTCTGGCGCATGCCGGGTCCGGAAAACGGACGTTTTGTCTCGGTGGGGTTGTGCCAAGGCATCAATGCGAAAATATACGGTCCCGGATGGCATTTTTCCCCGCTTATCAAGCTCTACGCAAAAATCGAGCGGTTCGGCCCCGCCAAGGTGCCTAATGACAAAATCGGAATCGTCACGGCTCTTGACGGCAAGGTGCTTGAGCCGGGACAAATCATCGCGCGACACGTTGAATGCAGAAACTTTGCGGATGCTGAAGCATTTCTCGTGAGCGGCGGCCAGAAAGGCGACCAGTTGCGGTATCTGCCGCCCGGCACATATCCGGGTATCCACCCGAAACTGTTCGAGGTGCGCAATGAGAATATGCTTACTATTACTCCTCGCGAGGCCATCCGTAGAAACGATGACGGAACCGAAACAAACGAGCTCGTGAAGCGAATCGGCATTGTCACGGCCCGCGTCGGGAAAGAAATCCCGGAGGGTCGGCTCATCGCCAA
>MHQO01000067.1:6277-7467 GCA_001820675.1 Candidatus Sungbacteria bacterium RIFCSPLOWO2_01_FULL_47_10 | reverse complement strand
CCTTGAGGGCGGGGGCGAGCGTGGAATTCAAAGGAACGTCATCGAACTTGGGACGTTTCATATTCACCCCATGTTTAAAGTTGATGTTGTTGATGCGGTCAAGATCGGCCCCGCCCAAGTGGGGGTCGTCGTATCGCATGAAGGCGATGAGCCGTCTCAGGACGAACTTCTCAAGGTCGGCGAGGAAATGGCTCACGACACCGATGGGAGAGAACTCCGGAAACCCATATGCATTCTCATGCCGGGGGTTAAAAACAAGCGCGGCATTATGTCGGAGCCGCTCGGAACAGGAGATCACAACCTCAATCCGCTCGCAAAAGAAATCGTCAGCACAGTTGACATCTCGCAGATCACAGTTGACGTACCCGATCTCACCGTCGTAACTAAAGAACCTTTTTACTTCCCCGCCAAAGGGAAAGTCGTATTCGCAATTCCTCCGAGTGATGCTCCGAAAATGGTTGCGCTCTCCGGAAGCCTGAAACAGCTTATCAACGACGTCATTAGGCCAAATGTCGAAAGTTTGATCCGCGACGAAGGATCGCGGCGTCCGGTATGCGACTTTATTGAAAACAGGGATCAGGTTCAGGATGCGATTCGCGATCTCCTGCACGAAAGGATTTCTCCTTATTATACGAGGATCATCTCGTTTAATTTCGTTGACGTGGATTTCGCCGCATCGAAAGATGCCGCCTTCAGTAGATTCTTATCTTTAAGGACGGACAAGATCAACTTCGAAAATGAAAAGCAAGTCATCACGATCCGGACGGAGGCGGAGGAAGTCCGCAAGCTTCTCGCCAAAAAAACTGCCATTGCCAACATTCAAAACGACATTGTAAGGGCGCGGGTTGCCAAGCAGATCGCGCGCTTCGTCAAGCACGCGACCGAAATCAAGTCGGAAGCGCTGTCGAAGATCGTGAAAGACCTTCCTGGCGAGAGCCCGACCATTAAGGCCTTCGAAATGCTACTTTCAGATCCGAACGGACTTACGCACGCTATGCAAATCATCGAAAAGATCGCAACGCTTTTTACCAGCGCCCCCGGTCCAAAAACAGACTAAAATACCCTAGCGTAAATGCTCAATTCATGCCCCGTTCTCCGGAACGGGGCATTTAATATTTGCCACCGCATGCTTGACTTCCTCTCCTTTATCGGCTACATTTTGGTTATATTAGTAATGGCTGACGATTCGT
>MHQO01000067.1:2101-6249 GCA_001820675.1 Candidatus Sungbacteria bacterium RIFCSPLOWO2_01_FULL_47_10 | reverse complement strand
CGGGGCCTTGATTTGATTGAAGTCGCCCCGAATGTCCGCCCGCCGGTATGCAAAATCATGGATTTCGGAAAGTTCAAGTATGAGCGCGAAAAAGGCGAGCGGGAACACGGAAAAAAACAAAAAGAAGTCGAGCTGAAGGGAATTCGCGTCGGTTTTACCACAGGGAAACACGATCTCGGCATTCGGGTAAAGCAGATTGAAAAATTCCTTGCCGAAGGGAATAAGGTGAAAATAGAAATGATCCTCCGCGGCAGGGAAAAGGCGCTTCGCGATTTTGCGCGAAAAAAATTCGATGAATTCATGGCGATGATTCCCGAAAAAGCGTTTGATGTGGAACCGAAAAGAACGCCGCAAGGATTTATAGCGGTTATAAGAAAGCAATGATGCTAATCCGATGCAAATGGAATGCGAATATACAAATTGCGAATACGTACGACTTACGATTCGCAATTCGCCAGATTGGCATGAAATTTGTAGATTAGCATCACACCAATGAAACCAAACAAAAGCATATTAAAACGAATAACCATATCAAAAAGAGGGAAAATAAAAAAACGGCGGGCGGGCGTGAATCATTTTAATGCAAAGCATTCGGCAAAAATGAAGGGGAGAAAGCATATCGGAACGTCATTCACAAAATCGTTTGAGAAAAAAGTGAGACAATACATTTAATCCCGAATATGCACAAATTTGAACACGAATTTCACAAATTAGTTCGTGATATTCGTGGCCATATTCGTGAAAATTAGCGATGGTAAGAGTAAAACGCGGCGTTATCGCCCGCAAACGAAGAAAAAAAATATTGAAAGCGGCAAAAGGATTCCGTTGGGGAAGGAAGTCAAAAGAGCGGCTTGCGCGGGAAGCTCTGCTTCATGCATTGCCGTATGCATTCGTCGGCAGAAAACAAAAAAAAAGAAACTTCCGCCGGCTCTGGCAGATAAAAATCGGAGCCGCCTCGCGGGAGAACGGAATGAACTACAGCACGTTCATTCACAAACTGAAAGAAAAAAATATCGCGCTCGACAGAAAAATCCTTGCTGAACTTGCGGAATTTCATCCGGAAGTATTCAAAAGGGTTATCGAGGCGGCAGAAAAATAACATACGGTTCACACACAAACCCGATGTTGTATAAACATCGGGTTTGTGATTTTGGCCTATTTTAAGTGTTTTTTCTGGCTTCAGGGGCTATCCCCATGACCAATGACACCTTTGCTTTTTATTGACTAACACGCAAGGGTTTGCTACTCTCGAACTAGAACCTAACATATCTGAGGAGGCAATAATTAATGAAAGATTTCCTACGCAGGGTACGAGCGATCCTAAGCTGCATCTTTTCTCATCCATTGCGTGAATCTTGTCACATTTCGCACTCTGGCGAAATTCTCTGTCATCAAAAATAGTCTCTTCGTAGCATCCACCCAACTCGTCATAGTTGGGCTTTTTCTTATCCCTGCGTCATGTGACACTTCATCTACTTCTCCCAGCGACCGTTTTGTCACAAGGATTATTCTTTTTTCTCTGTTTCTTTTGCTTTTTCAAGCATTGCTCGTACTTCCGGAGAAATGTTGATGCCTTTTGCTTCAAGTTCTCGGATGAGCTCCCCTATCGATTTCGCGCCAATTTCAATTGTTCGGCGCTCTCCTCTTAACGTTTCTGATTCATTACCACCGCTTTCTGATTTAAATTTTTCGAAACTCATAATGATTTTGATTTAGTTAATTTTAACCATTTACTCGACCTTTCATCAAAGTATCACTTTTTTGCGGTAATTTCTACCCCTACGCCCCATGACACTTCTTATATTTCTTCCCTGCGCACATACGCAGTTTAAAACCATAATTCACTCAAATTTTTTTATTCTCCCTGCGCATATTTCCAGCCCATCTTTTTTTAGCAGTGCGGCTTTTTTCTTTACCCCCTTATTGTATCCCCCCGATCTTCCGTTTTTCATGATCACGCGATGACATGGAATTGCGGGGTCGGTGTTTTTGTTCAACACCCTGCCGACCCATCGGACTTTTTTGGGCATGCCGATTTTTTTTGCGATGTCACCATACGTCAAAACGCCACCTTTCGGAATGCTTGAAACAATCGCAAGGATTTTGTGCGCAGCGGAATTCGTGCCGACGGTTTTTAAAAATTTTTCTCCACCGCGAAATACGTTTCGCTGTTCATGGTATTTCAATTTTTTATATGCTTCTTTGCCGGAAAACCATCCGAATGCCTCGTGTTCCCGTGAAATTTTTACTTTTGTGCCGTACGGAACCTCGGCCATTCGCCAGATTACGATTTTAAAAACCGATTCTTTTTTCCCGCGCTTATTTTTCCTCCAATAAAAATACGTCTCGGCAAGCCGAAAACCGGGAATAAATTTCAATGTCTTGATTCCGGTCTCTTCCCGTATTTCCCGCACTGCGCCTTCAACTTCCGATTCTCCTTTTTCTATGTGTCCTTTCGGAAAATTCCAATACTCGGCGTGATGTATTTTTGAATCATGCTGTAACAGGAGATACTCCATTTTCTTCCTGCGCTGGCGGAAAATTATGGCGCCGGATGAAATTTCTCGTTTCATGTCTTTGTCATCTCTTTCAATTTATGTGTGTTTCCATGTTTCAAAAGGCCAAGATAAGAATTATGTATGGCCCAAACATTAATGCCAACCAATTTTTCCATCATACGCCTTTTTGTGGCCATTCTCAAAATCCGATGATCCGGAAAATGCATAAAGCCGAGAAAATCAACATCGGAAGCGAGTGTTTTGATGGAAACCTTATCTGGGTGCAACTGGAGCCGGAGTTTTTCAGAAAGAAATTCTTGAATGCGCGGAAGCAGTGATTCAAGCCATGCGCGGTTTTCCGACAAAATCACGAAATCATCCGCGTAGCGAATATAATACTTGGCTTTCAGCGTATGCTTCATAAAATGAAAATTCATTCATATAAATTTTCAGACGCAATCCGTGCCGTATCATGAAATAATATAGCTTTTTAAGTCGCGAGGAACATTTGACGAATCTGTGTTTTTTCCTTTACCAATCAAATTTGTCCAACACGCGCAATCAACCAAACAGATCAAACCGCCAAACCCGCCATCCAAACCCACTAACCAAAATAACTCAACTAAAAATTTATCTTAACATCTATTGGCCGATCGTTCAATGCTTGTTAAGATAAAATTATAAAAAATTCATGTCGTTTGTCTCTTGCTCACCCCCCTGCTGTCCTTATCCCCTCTGCCAGCGCCGTCTGTTCCTGCACTCATTTTACCTTCTCAATCGTCCCTTTTTTGCCCACGCTAAAAAGATGGATATGATCACGCAACGACAGCAAGTCAAGATCCTCAAAAAAATCTTCCGGCAACGGAGCAAAACCAACCCATACGCTTTTTTGGAGTGGCTGATATTCCAAACTCAACAATTCCTCACGAATCCAGCGCCGCTTCTTCCGTTCTTTTTCAGGAATATCAAAACAAACAATTCGCATTACGCCGTCCTTATGCGACGTAATTGAATTTGAAATGTTTCGCCCCTCTTCCTTTCGTATGTTAAGAAGTTTCAACCCTTTTTTGGTGATTGCCCATCGTGACTTTTTTCTTGCACCATGGCGCAGAACAAATCCTTCTTTGTGCAGTCGAGAAAGTACGGCAGAAAAAGTTGGTTTTGAAAAGCGATATGATGACTCGGTTCCCAAAAGATCGCGCCATATCCTTGCTTCGGGATATTTTGCCGGAAAAAATCCGTCAAGCATGACTTCGCCCAATTCAGCGATTTTTTCGAGAATGATATGTTGTAGATGCCTGTTTTTCATATATTTTTATCTTAACAATGCGTGGCCGATCGGTCAACATCTGTTAAGATAAAAAGAATGAAGACAAGAACAGCTATATAAAACTTATACAAATACACTCATCTTAAACATCTCCCACCACGAGCCGGAGTAAACGATCTTTCTTGAACTCGCGACTTATTAATCTTGTATCTTTTTTGCTTTGCTATTATAATAGACATGCGATCATAGAAAACACTTGAACTGGAGAAGTCGATGAAAAAATCGCTCGTTGTCGCCGTACTCATGCTTATTGCCGCGCCCTCTTTTGCGAAGGAAAAAGTTTCGCTACCGGCTCTTTCAAAATTTGAAAACAGGGTTCT
>MHQO01000067.1:0-2085 GCA_001820675.1 Candidatus Sungbacteria bacterium RIFCSPLOWO2_01_FULL_47_10 | reverse complement strand
CTTTCAAAAGATGCGGATGCTTCGCATAATGAAGTGGTGGTCATTGTCACAGTCGGCAAGAAACAATTCATGCATCATGCGCTTTGGGATGGCAGGCAAACCGAGAGCCGCTTCTATGTACACTACGGGAGCGAATGGTGGTATTCGGTAAACTATGAAAAATTCATCGATGAAATGGGCTCATACATACCAAAAGCATATCTGACCAAAAATGGCTATATTCTTTTCAACAAAAAACATTTCAGATGCAACGATCAGCGGAATTAATTTTTCCGCCTTTTATTTTTTCTCCGCCAAAGGCGGAAAAAATTTCAGCATTTTTTCACAAGACCGCGCATTTATAATGTCATTCCTTGTCGCCCCGCTTGATAAATATATCGCCGTCTGACACATATAATAATGTTCTTTATGCCCCATCCTGGAGGAGTGAACATGAAGGACATGGTGAATTCCATATTTCAGAAAGCACTGTCCTGCTCTTTGACAAACAATCCTACATTAAAACAAAAACCTGCGCGTCAGTTTGAAGTAGCTCCATCAACAGTAGAACGGCGGGCAAACGGAACAGCGGTTCCCCGCCCGCGTATCCGGTTACAGATCATCCGATTCATCAAACACGAACGAGGCAAATAAACTTGCTTGTTTTTTATTTCAACATTTTTAACATCTTTTCTACTGGTAATGTATTTATAATATCTTTTTTTTCTGCCCATCCTCTTCGGGCTTGTGCTACTCCGAAATCAAGCAGTTTAAAATGCTCGACCGAATGCGCGTCCGAATCAATGGACATCTTCACCCCTGCTTCAATGCATTTCCGGACATACTCGTCTTTGATATCGGCTCTATCAGGAAAAGCGTTTATTTCCAAAATTGTTCCGGTACGCTTAGCCGCTTTTATAATTTCACCAATATCCAATTCGATCGGCCCGCGTTTGTTGATAAGTCTGCCGGTTAAGTGAAAAATAATATCGACATTCGGGTTTTCCATCGCGCGAATAACGCGTTTCGTTTGTTCCGCCCGGGATAAATTAAAATGGCTGTGGACGGATGCTCCGACAATATCAAGTTTTGCAAGAACCTCATCGGAAATATCAAGAGTGCCGTCTTTTCCGATGTTCACTTCAGCACCCATAAGAATTTTAAATGCCGAATACTGAATACTGAATTTTTTATTGATACGCGCGATTTCTGTCATTTGTTTTAGGAGTTTCATTTCGTCCGATCCGCCGGTCATGGCAAGTGACTTCGTGTGATCGGTTATCGCGATATATTCCAATCCCGCATCCATCGCGGCTTTCGCCACTTCTTCAATGGAATTTTCTCCGTCGGTCCAATTTGTTTGTGTTTGCAAGTCCCCTTTAAGGTCGCCGTAATCGATCAACTTTGGTAACATAGGAGATCTGACCTCCTTAAGGATGCCGGACCTCCCTAATCGAGCCGCTTCAATTTCACCGGTATTTTCGCGCATTTCCGGTTCAATATATCGAAGTCCCAGTGCCGTATAAATTTCTTCTTCTGTTTTTCCTGCAACCATTTTTCTCCCTTTCCACAAACCATATTCATTGAGCTTGTATCCTTTTTTGACCGCGATCTCGCGAAGCGCAACATTGTGGTCTTTGGAGCCGGTAAAATAATTGAGGGCAGAGCCGAATGATTCTGCGGGCACAACGCGGAGGTCTGCATCAAGGCCATTCTTTAGTTTAACGGCTGTTTTTGTTTTGCCGTGGGCATAGATATGCGCGACGAACGGCAATCCGACGAATCGCTCCATGACCTTTTCCGGTTTTGAGGAGGCAACCAGAATATCAATATCGCCAATCGTCTCTTTTCTGCGCCTCACCGAGCCCGCAACAATGGCCGTATCGGTTTCGGGAAACTCTTGAATCGCTTTTTCAAGCGCTTTGATTTCGGAAAATACGTGCCCGAGGACGCGCCTGCCGCCGGATTTTTTCAGAAATTCAATGCCTTTCAATATCTTTTGTTCGGACTTTTCGCCGAAGTGTTCAAGCACCTTGATCTTTCCGGACTTCGCGGCTTTTTCCAGGTAACCCAAACTGCGAATCTTCAGTTTTTCCCAAAGAATCT
>MHQO01000066.1 GCA_001820675.1 Candidatus Sungbacteria bacterium RIFCSPLOWO2_01_FULL_47_10 | reverse complement strand
TCGCGCAATGCGTTCATTGTGGTCGATATCGGAATGACCCGGACCAGTTTTATTGTCTTCAGCGCGGGATCCATTATCCTCACTATTTCCGTAAGCATTGGCGGGCAGGACTTCAACCGCGCCATTTCGGAACGGTTCGGGGTCGATCCGCAAGAGGGGGAGCGGTTGAAAAAAGAAGATGGGTTTGACAAAACGTATCAAGGTGGCGCACTGGCCGACGCTCTTACTCCTTATCTTTCGTCGCTGTCTGAAGAAATAAAAAAACAAATCTGGTTTTATCGAGGCCACGCCGAACACCACCATGGAGCTGAAAAAGACGTGTCAAAGATACTTCTGGTGGGGGGGGACGCGAACCTCATCGGACTTGAAAAATATCTTTCGCTGTCGCTCAAAAAACCGGTCGCCGTTGCCGATCCTTTTATTAACATTTACGGCACGAATTCAAAAACCATCCCCCCTATTCCCAAAAATCTTTCGCTAAAATATACAACGGCGGCGGGATTGGCGTTGAGAGAATGACCACTTCGCAACCAAGCACGCCCAACAAATTAATATTGATAATGTTCGATTTATCGTTTTACGCCATTCTTCATGTTTTCCCTTAACCTGCTATCAAAACAACAAAAAAAAGAAACGCGGTTTGAAATTTATAATCACGTTTTGCTTCACATTGGAATTGCAGTCCTGCTTGTCGGTATAATGTTTTTGGCCCTTCTTGCGCCAACCTTTATTTTTCTTTACTTTCAAAAAGCCGATCTAATCCGTCTGCTTGATGTGGAAAAGGAGAGCCCTGAAAACGCGCGCCTGAAAGCGGCTGAAGAATCGATCAATGCATCCAATCGGATCGTTCAATTCTTACAGCGGAGTGAAACAGATATCCGCAGGACACTTCCTTTTGTTGCGGAAATATACCGGATAAGCGACGGCCTTGTCGCCATTTCAAAATTCGAGTATTCGCTCACAAACAAAAAGATTGCCCTTGGAGGAAATGCGAAAGTTGTTAAAGATTTCCTTGCGTTCAAAGATGCGCTTGCCGGATCCTCCTATGTTTTGGAAGTCGTTTCCCCTCCTGAAAATGTCGTACGCCTTCAAAATGTCGTATTCACGCTGGATATAACGTTGAAATAATTCATTACTCGGCAGTGTGGCGTTTCGGGTTTCACTGGAGAAATTCCGATGCCCATGCGTGCCCCCTTCGGTGTATAAACGCATATCATCGCAACAAAAATTCATCATACTCCTTGCGGGAATGGCAGTCGGCATCTTTGGTGTCGCAGCGGCTGTTGTTTTTTTCGTATTTCCACTGCTTCAAAAAGAAGCGGATGATATTCTTACTATGAAATCGGAGATAGCCCTCATGAAGGCGCGGAGCAGTGAAATCCGCCGCGTTGAAGGTCTTCTCAGGGAATCGGATGCGGATTTGAAACGCGTAAATCATGTTGTCATCGATGCTGAAAATCCTCTTGCCTTTTTTGAGTCCCTCTACGCCATTGCATCTTCAAGCGGCGTCATTATCGATCTGAAGCTGGTCAGGGCAACACCCTCGGCCGTTGTAGGAACTCCTCATTTCGGGATAGAAGTATTTATAGCGGTCGACGGAACCGGAAACGAGGTTTATGCGTTTTTAACCCTTCTGGAACTTTTGCAGTTTCAGACGGAAATCCAGACCCTTTCAATTACGGGAGGGGTGACAAAAAAAGATCCGTTCCGTATTTCAATGAATGTTACGGCCTTAAGCAACTGACGCGCGCGGCAGAATAACGAATGAGACAAAAAATATTTGTATATCCAAGAAACAACGTGATGGATTGACGCATATGAATTT
Source organism: Candidatus Sungbacteria bacterium RIFCSPLOWO2_01_FULL_47_10 (assembly GCA_001820675.1). Taxonomy (GTDB): domain Bacteria; phylum Patescibacteriota; class Minisyncoccia; order Sungbacterales; family GWA2-42-14; genus 2-01-FULL-47-10-A. The sequence continues at coordinate 3,492 of MHQO01000066.1, read as the reverse complement.
TCCTTTCATACAAAAAATCAAATCACTCACGCGCCGGATATCTTTCAAAACCTCCGTGTATCTTGCGCTTGCGGCCGTCGCCATTCTTGCCATCACGGGCCTTGTTATTGACATTTGGGCCTTTTATATATACGGTTATAACGCGGTAAACGAAGATGTAACAAGCGAATACACGATCACATTGAAACGAAAAGAGCTCACGGGTATCATAAACATTCTTGATGCGCGAAAAGACAAGTTCAACACGGCACTCGAAGGAAACATGGAAAATGTTCCTCCGTTATTCCGATAGCTTCAAAATTCTCCCCGATTTCCGTTTTCATTCTCTTGCGAGTATTCAAAAAGATTTCACACGAAACCTTGCCATAGAGACCCGACCCCACAGCTCAATGCGCCCCGTTAGATATCCCCCTGTAGCTCAACGGACAGAGCAGCGCTCTTCTAAGGCGTTGATAGGGGTTCGATTCCTCTCAGGGGGATATTTAACGGGGCGGATGTTCGATTTTTTCGTTATAACAAATGAATGGAGACATTGGTGTAACGGTCAGCACGGCAGGTTGTGGACCTGTCGGCAGGGGTTCGACTCCCCTATGTCTCCCCTAAAAACAGTCGAAATAACACTGTTATTCCTTCTCATTTTTCACAATTTTCGCTCAAATTTTGGCTACGAATCTTATTATTTTGCAAGAGGTCTTAAATAAGTTATAATTTCCTCAATGACTCAAAAAGGACCTGCAAAACCAAAAATCCTTATTATCGAAGATGATGAATTCATGACACGCATTTTGACGCGCGAATTTGCGATTTCCGGACTTACGAACTATACGATAGTAACGCGTGAAAAAGACGTTATGAGCGAATTCAAGCGATTTGCGCCGAATATTATCGTCCTGGATATCCTCCTGCCCGACAAAAGCGGGTTTGAGGCGCTCAAAGAAGTGCGAAAAATGAAAAGCGGAAAAAAAATACCTGTTTTCATCCTGACAAACTACAATAACCCTCACTACCGAAGACTCGCCAAGATGCTCGGCGTTCAGGAATATCTCATCAAATCAAACACCCTCGTAAGCGATCTCATAAAGAAAATAAAAGAAATAACATCCAACAGAACCGCATTGCCGCAAAGCAAGCCGGCGCCATCAAAAAAGAAATGAAACTCAACTGATCTCCCCGCGGCAGAGCTATACGGGGTATTTTTATTTTCATTCTTCCGAAGTCGTAACCCTTCGACTCGCCCCCCTCGACCATGAATTCAGGGGCGAATGGTCGCTCGCTCAGGGATTCGGCGAATGAGAATAAACCATCCGCGAGCTACCGCCACAACGCAACGTACGGCGCACGGTACGAGTACCACGGGTGCGAGCCCGGGAATTTTTATAACTGCTTGCAATACGGCATCTGTTGTGCAACGAATGTGGGAAAGAATCCGGCGTTTTCAAGAAGAGAGTTGCGATGTCGCTCCCAAAAACGAAGCAGGGAGTACAAATCATTGTGGCTCTTGATAATATGGAAGTGAATGGGGCGCTTTTCGTTGCAGAACGGCTTTCGGGCATGTGCTGGGGATTTAAAATCAACGATCTTTTGCTCGAAGCGGGCGTGTCCGTTATCCCGAAACTCCGCCGTTTCGGAAAAGTGTTTTGCGACCCAAAACTCGAGGACATTCCGTATACCGTCACAAATTGCGTAAAAAAACTTTCGCGCGCGGGGGCGAACCTCATAAGCGTTGACGCATCGGGCAACGGTGGAAAAGATCGCCTGCAAGCGGCACTGTCCGCAATCGGCAACAGTGACGCATGCGGTATCGCAGGCACTACGGTTCTCACTTCGGAGAAAAGTTTCGCAGAAAGAGATTTTTTCCATGCGGCATTCACGATTGTTCTTGTGAAAGCTGACGCCGTCATTTGCTCTGCCGCCGATCTCAAATTGCTGAACCGCTACCCGGGCTACCGCCGCGTCCTTAAAATAACGCCGGGCATCAGGCCCTCCTGGTGGAGGAATGACGCCGATGACCAGAAAAGAGTCGCAACCCCGGAAGAGGCGGTTTGGGCCGGGTCGGATTATCTGGTGATCGGAAGACCGATTACGGAGTCACCGGATCCAAAGGAATCTCTGCGCAAGATTCGGCAGAACATTGCCGATTTTCTTGCCTCAAAAGAACAAGAGCAATGTTTATACGAACCGTAGAGCAAGCAAAATGCTTGCTTTTTTACTTTTTAAAAATTATGATATGTAAGTATTTTTTGGAATTTATGCCGTATCGGGCCCATAGTTCAGTGGTAAAACGCCGCATTCGCATTGCGGAGGCGCGAGTTCGATTCTCGCTGGGTCCACATTTTAGAAAACTGCAAGGAATTGGAAACCGCCTCGCTTCGCTCGGCGGTCAATTCGTATTGAATTTTGGGCGAAAAAATCAGTTGGCGATTCTGCAAAATGCAGTTCGAGCCGATATTTTTAAGAAATGTTGTTATTTCAGGTTTGTTTTCTGACTCAAGCAGTTTCGCGGCTTGATTTAAGGACAAAACGAACTCACGAGCCGGTTCGAGCCACGATAGACCCTTCTGTTCAAAATCTCGGATTTTCTCCTGCAAACCGACTTTTTGCTTGACCAGTTTTTCTTTGCGAGAGACATATTCTTCGGCAGTAATAGTTTCGTCCAAATATACATCGAGTAGTTTTTCGAGTTTCTTTTCAATTTCGGAAAAACTGGTCTTGAGGTTTTGAATAGTGGTTTTGGCCTGTTCTTTTGCTTGGGACTCCTCTTGGTCCAGCTCGGTTAAAACTTTCTCGGTGTCGTGGCTCGACAAAGAAACTTTTTGAAGAAAAGATTTGATTTGAGAATATAATTCTTCTTGCCGCAAAAAGTGTTTTTCTTGGCAAGGACCTTTCTTTTTGGTGCAACGATAATAAATATATTCCCTGCCGCTCGGCTTGATCTTCTTTTCAGCAGTTATCGCCGCAGAGCAAGGACATTTCATTAAGCCAAGAAAAGGAAAGTTATGCGTCTTCACTTTTTGCGGCTTGCCCTTCTCTCGCATAATTTCCTGCACTTTATCAAAAAGTTTCTTTGAGATAAGCGGCTCGTGCGTGGCTTCATGGATTTCGCCTTTATATTTCATAAGCCCGATGTAGAAAATATTTTGGAGGATATTGTGGACTTGGGATATAGAAATATCCCGCTCCAAATTGCTTTTGAAATTTACTCGTTTGCACCACTCGGCTAATTCTCGCAAGTTGTAATTTCCGGTGGCGTAAAGTGCAAAAATCTTCCTCACCTTAGGAGCCTTCTCGGTATCAACATCAATTCCTCTTGTTTTGGGATTATTGAGATAGCCGAGTGGCGCAAGTACCGGCCACACGCCATTTCGTATTTTCTGTCTCATTCCACGAGTTACATTTTCGCGCAGAGAGTCCACATAATATTTACTTTGTCCAAAAGCAATTTGAAGCATAAATAGACCCTGTGGTGTTGGTTCAAACCAGAATGTCGGGAAT
>MHQO01000065.1 GCA_001820675.1 Candidatus Sungbacteria bacterium RIFCSPLOWO2_01_FULL_47_10 | reverse complement strand
ATCGTTAAGATCGGCCGTTGCGTACCTTCCGCCGTCAAGCGGAACCATTGGCCTTAAATCCGGAGGGATAACCGGTATGACTGTCAAAAACATCCATTCCGGACGTATCTCGGCTCGCACCATTCCCCTGATTACTTTTAATCGTTTTAAAATTTTAACCTTAAGCATCCCGTCCGCGGTTTCAAGTTCGGCTTCAAGCTGATTCTTCAGTTTATCAAGATCAACTTTTTCCAGTATTTTTTTTAAAGCCTCCGCGCCGGTATCGGCGTCAAAAAGATCGCCGTATTTCATGGAGAGCCGGTGGTATTCAACCTCGGATAAAACTTTATTCGGATAAAGGGAGCGCACTTCTTCTTTCGCGTGTTCTTTAGCAGACACGAGGACAGAAAGTTCCTGCTTTGTTTTTGTTTTTGAAGATTTTGACTTAAATTCCCTGTCTATTTCCTGCAGGGACTCCGCTTTTTTTTCTTCGTCCGCTTTGGTGACGATGTATCCGCGAAAATATATGACGGTTTCAAGAGCGGACACGGACATATTCAAAACGATCCCGATTTTTGACGGAACCCCCCGCAAAAACCAGATATGGGAAGTCGGGGACGCAAGCTTGATGTGCCCCATTCTCTCGCGTCTGACCACGGCTCTCGTAACTTCTACTCCGCATTTATCGCAGATTATTCCTTTATAACGGATTCTTCTATATTTGCCGCAATAGCATTCATAGTCTTTGGTTGGACCGAAAATGCGTTCGTCAAAAAGGCCGTCTTTTTCGGGTTTTTGCGATCGGTAATTGATGGTCTCGGGCTTCGTTATCTCGCCATGCGACCAAGCTAAAATATCCTCGGGGCTTGCGAGTTTTAAAACAATTGATTCGAAGTCTTGAATACGCTGTTGTTCCATTTCTCTATTTCGCCCTTACTTTTTCTTTTCTTTCCTTCTTCTCCTCGACAATTTCCTGCGGCCCTTCTTCGGGGGGTGCCGCCGTCCCTTTCAACTGCACATTCAGCGCAAGCCCTTTTAATTCATTCACTAAAACGTGAAAAGACGCGGGCAGATTCGGTTTTTTTATTTTTTCGCCGGAAATAATCGCTTCATATGTTGCGGATCGGCCTAAAACATCGTCAGATTTTATCGTAAGCATTTCCTGAAGCGTGTGAGCCGAACCATATCCCTCAAGCGCCCATACTTCCATTTCTCCAAACCGCTGTCCCCCGAACTGCGCTTTTCCGCCGAGCGGCTGCTGGGTTATGAGTGAATACGGACCGATCGACCGCATATGGATTTTGTCTTCCACCAAATGCGAAAGTTTCATAATATAAATCATGCCGACCGTTACTTTTTGGTGGAATTTTTCGCCAGTCAGGCCATCATATAAATCGATTTTTCCCGTCTCAGGCAATCCTGCGGTTTTCAACTCCTGCTTAATTTCTTCTTCTGTAGCCCCGTCAAGCGCGGGCGTGACACTTCGATATCCGAGTTTTTTTGCCGCCCACCCGAGGTGCGTTTCAAGGATTTGCCCGATATTCATACGCGATGCGACTCCAAGGGGATTCAAAATGACATCAACCCGCGTTCCGTCTTCAAGATACGGCATATCTTCCTCCGGAAGAATTGTGGAAATAACGCCCTTGTTGCCGTGCCTGCCTGCCAACTTGTCCCCTACCGCAATCTTCCGCAGTTGGGCCACCTCAACCTGAACCCTCTTGATCACGCCCGATTCAAGCTTGTCGCCCCGATCGCGGGAGAATACTTTCACCCCGACGACCCTTCCTCTTTTTCCGTGGGGAAGAGTAAGCGAGGTATCCTTCACATCACGGGCTTTTTCGCCAAAAATCGCGCGCAGGAGTTTTTCCTCGGGAGTAAGGTCCGATTCTCCTTTCGGAGAAATTTTTCCGACCAAGATGTCGTTTGACCGAACTTCCGCCCCGATCCTCACGACTCCTTCCTCGTCGAGATTTTTCAATTTTTCCTCTGAAACATTAGGGATATCGGGTGAGGTTTCTTCCGCTCCGAGTTTGGTATCGCGAACATCGATCACGTGATCCTCGATATGAATCGAGGTAAACACATCGTCCCGCACGAGACGCTCCGATATGATAATCGCATCTTCATAATTCGAACCCCTCCATGAAAGAAACGCGACAAGAAGATTTTTTCCGAGAGCCAACGCACCGTTGTCGGTCGAGGATCCATCCGCAAGCACCTGTCCCTTTTTAACGTGCGCCCCCTTCTTTACGATGGGTTTTTGACTGATTGCCGTAAATTGATTCGTCCGGAGAAAAGAATTCAGGGGATATGCGAGTTCCTTTCCTTTTTTTGTCGTAAGAACGATTGACCGCGCATCTACCGCGGATATGGCGCCGTCGTCGTCCGCAAGAATGACTCTGCCGGAGTCCTGGGCCGCCCGTTCCTCAACCCCCGTTCCTACAAGCGGCGCTTCGGCCCTTACGCACGGGACGGCTTGGCGCTGCATGTTCGATCCCATCATGGCCCTATTCGCGTCATCATGCTCAAGAAACGGCACGAGCGACGTTGCAACGCTGATGAACTGCTGGGGAGAAATATCGACATAATCGACTTTGTCGCGCTCGATCAATCCCGGATTCCCGCGAATTCTCGCTTCTACTTTTTCATCAAGAATAATCCCTCGGGAATCGCATCGAATTCCCGCGTGAGCGATATTAAAATGAACTTCCGATGCCGCATCAAGATATTCAATCTCATTCGTCATTTTGCCGTTTTTCGCTTTTCGATACGGCGTCTCAATGAGACCGAGTTCATTAATCTTTGCGTATCCCGCAAGGTGCCCAACGAGCCCGATATTCTGGCCCTCGGGAGTCTGAATGGGGCAAATTCTTCCGTAATGGCTTGGGTGAACATCGCGAACTTCGAATCCTGCCCGCTCGCGCGTAAGGCCTCCTGGACCCATTGCGGAAAGGCGGCGCCTATGTTCAAGCTCGGCGAGAGGATTAACCTGATCCATAAATTGCGAGAGCTGGGAAGACGTGAAAAATTCCTTGACGGATGCGATAAATGGCCTCGCATTGATGAGTTGGGCAGGTGTCATGGTGTAGATATCAAGCGTAGACATGCGGTCGCGGACAATCCTGACGAGCCTGGCCATTCCCACCCGAAGTTTATTCTGCAAAAGCTCCCCGACTCCGCGCACCCGGCGATTTCCTAAATGGTCGATATCGTCGGATGCGACGTCCTGAAGATTGTTCATGCGAATGAGTTCTTTCAAAACTGCGACGATATCATCAAGGTTTAACACCCTGTTTTCTTCCTTTGCGGGATTCTTATTCAAGCCAAGCCGCTGGTTGAATTTAAACCGCCCCCAGCTCGCAAGATCGTACCGGTCAAACCCCATCATTGCCTCAATGAGAGAACGCGCGTTATCAACCGCGGCAAGTTCTCCGGGCCGGATGCGCTTATAAATTTCGATAAAAGCTTCATCCTTTGATTTCGCGGAATCGCGTTCAAGCGTTTTTTTTATATATGACACGTCCCCCGTGTCGGCATCCCGAAACGCATTCATAATATCCTCGTCCTTTTCCATCCCGAAAATGCGAAGAAGGGAGGATGCCGCGATTTTTCGTTTTCGATCAATGCGGACATGCAATGACCCGTCGAAATCGGTTTCGAATTCAAACCACGCACCGCGATTCGGAATAATTTTTGCGCCGAAATATTTCTTTCCTCGCGTAGGATTTGAAATAAAATATACGCCGGATGAACGAATAAGCTGGGAGACAATTACGCGCTCTACGCCGTTTACGATAAAAGTTCCGCGCTCGGTCATCAGCGGGAAATCTCCAAGATATACTTCCTGCTCTTTCACTTCGTCCGTTTTTTTATTCACAAGACGCACCTTCACGCGAAGCGGCGCTTCATATGAAAGATTGTGCTCCTTTGCGTGAATCTCCGAAAACTTCGGCTTGTCGATATAGTATTCTCCGAATGACAATTCCAATGCCAATTCCTTGCCCGCAAAACCCTTGATGGGAGACGTCTCGTCGAAAAGTTCCCGAAGGCCGTGCTCGAGGAACCATCGGTATGAATCAAGCTGAATCGCGGAAAGATTTGGAAGATCGAACACGGGATTTTTACTTTGAGCAAAACTTTTTTTCATATTTTTCGAAAATTATGAGCTTGCCCCGTTGGACAAAATTGGTTTAAAATCGAAAATCTTTAAAATTTTTTAAAAAGGACTGCGCGGAGATGCGCCTGCAGGAGCACACAGCGGACGTTACGATAATTTATATTTATATGCGGAGAACCCGGGGTGTCGAATACTCGCTTTAGCTTTCAGAGCAATTTGGCACACAAAAATACAATAGGCCCTCTTGACCAGGGTTTATGGAATTTTGCGAATATTTATCGTCCGTTTTGGGAGACAATCAATCCCCCGAAAGGAGCGATATTCATTAAAAATCGCAAATAATACAAGTTAAATTGAGCCCTCCTTTACGATAAAAGGCTAGATGTTGAGTATAGCAGATATAAAAAACCTGTCAAGGGGGTATCGGCATGGCTGTGGATAACTTAGCTACTTTCTCTCCGACAACGTCAACTCAAAAGACAATTCTTGTTTTTCGCGTAAAACCTTGAGCAAAATTTTATTTCCCACCGTGTAATCCTGGAGAATATCCAGCAGAGTGTTTGATTGATCGACTATTTTTCCGTCGATAGAAAGAATGATGTCGCCGTTTTTTAAACCCGCCGTATCGGCAGGACTCTCCGGGACAACTGCGGGGGCGTCTTTTTCTTCAACAAGCAATACCCCGTAGTCAACCGGTAGGTTGCGATCTTCCTGAATCGCTTTCGTAATTGAAACATATCGAATTCCCATGAACGGATATACGATTTTGCCGGTTGATTTTACGCTTTCCACATCCCGTTTTGCGCGATTAATCGGAATCGCAAAACCGATATTTTCGGCTCCTTCCGCCATCGCAACATTTATTCCGATGACTTCGCCGCGAAGATTCAAAAGCGGTCCGCCCGAATTTCCGGGGTTGATTGCGGCATCGGTTTGAATAAGCTCCGTTAATTCTTCGGAACCAACGCCTTCCCCGTATGCGAGAATAGAACGGCCAAGACCCGAAACGATTCCGACGCTTACAGTATTGCTGTATTCTCCGAGCGCGTTTCCGATGGCAATGACGGACTGCCCGATATCGATGCGCGCCGAATCGCCAAGAGAAGCGACAGCCAGACCGGATTTCTCAACTTTGAGAACCGCCAAATCCTGAAACGGGTCGCGGGCAAGAACCGTGGCGGACGTTTTCGAGCCGTCGGAAAAAAATACAGTATATTCGGCGTCAGTGTCGGCAACAACATGCTTATTCGTGACAATCAGCCCGTCCCCGGAAACAATAAACCCCGACCCTGCGGAAACTTCCCGTTTCTCCATTCCACGCTCGCGCTGTTCCGGAATTTGGAATTGCCGGAAAAACTCTCCGAAAAACGGGTCGTCAGGAAACGGATTTACGTAATATTGCTCGACAAGCGGGACATCTTTCGAGGCAATGATGCTTACGACAGACGGAGAAGCTTCCTTGACGACACCGACCACAAGTTCGTCTTGGCGCAGAATCTTTTCATTAATCTCCCGTGTGGTTCTTTCGCGCACCGGAAGGACGGTTTGTATGAATGCGGGCCCCCCGGAAAGCTCCAGAAGATCGGAAAAATAATATATGATCGAAAGGGTCGTTGCGATGGATATGATAAATGTCAATAAAATCGTGATAAAAATAACCTGATGGATTGTCAGGTGGTGCTGTGCGAACCGGTCTTTCTCGATTCCCTCATTGGAGTTGGTTGATTGCTTGAGCGTATCGTCTTCCATAAAAAATTCAAAACTCAAAATACGTAAAACAAAAATCACATCTGGGGCGATTCATCGGTGTCCCTCTTTACTGCCTGACGTATTTTCTGAACAGCATTTCTCTTTCGCCTTTCAATTTCCTCCTCTGCCTCCTCGCGCGTCATGCCCGCCCGCATCAAATCGTCCACATCCGCCTCGACCGGGTAATCCTTCGGCTGTTCAACGCGCCGTTCATCATCATGCAATTGTTTTTCAAATGAACTCATAGTAATAAAAATTTTTTATTTATTAAACCTCTTATAAACAACCCCCCAATCAATCGCCTTCATAAATGCAGTGATATAATCCGCTTTTTTTATCCCATAGTCAAGCGTATATGCGTGTTCAAACACATCAAGAACAAGGAGCGGAACGCATCCGGCAAGATGCCCCATGTCATGCTCGCCTACCCAGATATTGAATAATCCATTATTGTCCTGGTCGTGATATAAAACAGTCCAGCCAATCCCCCGCATCGCACCTACCGCCTTAAAATCTTTTTCCCAATTTTCACACGTTCCAAAATCTTCAATTATTTTTTTTGAAAGAGCGGATGCGTTGCCCAGCCCGGCGCCGCCATTTTTCATGTTGCCGAAATACAATTCATGAAGGCGCATGCCGTTGAATTCCCAGCCGAATCTTCGTTTCACTTCCGCATATTCCG
>MHQO01000064.1:4404-6136 GCA_001820675.1 Candidatus Sungbacteria bacterium RIFCSPLOWO2_01_FULL_47_10 | reverse complement strand
TCGTTGGCGGCGGTTTTGTGAGTTTTGAAATGTGCGAGATGCTCCGCCTGGCGAATATCGATGTAACGCTTATCCTTCGCGAAAATATTTTTTGGCACGTATTGCTTGACGATACGTCGGGCCGGATCATTGAAGATGCGCTTATCAGGGGAGGCGTTACAATTGTTCGTGAAGCGGAAGTTCAAGAGTTTACCGGAGGCGACACGGTAACGGGCGCTGTGTTAAAGAACGGAGATACCCTTGAATGCGATATGGCGATTGTCGGCATCGGCATTGTCATGAATCTTGACTGGGTGAAAAAAGCAAGGGTTGCGGTACGCCGCGGGATTTGCGCGAACGAATATCTTGAAACGAATGCGGCAGACGTATGGGTTGCCGGAGACATCGCCGAATATAAAGACGTCATCTTAGGTGAAAATTTACAGCTCGGGAACTGGGTAAACGCCCAAATGCAGGGCAGATGCGCCGGCAAAGGAATGACGGGAAAGCGCGAGCCGTTTCGTCTTGTTTCCTTTTATACGACGCAGGGGTTTGGCACCACAATTGCGTTTGTGGGGGACGTGTGCATGGCTCCGGATCGCGTTATTCTTGCCCGCGGGAGCCGGGAACGCGCCGCCTATGCCCGCATCATCGTCTGGAACGGACGCATTATCGGAGCTTCGCTCATTAATCGCACGCAGGATCTTGCCCCGCTTTCGCGTCTTATTGAAAAAGGGGTGGTCGTGGCGGGAGACGAAGAAAAAATAAAAGACCCCGCGTTTAATCTCGCGTCCCTTTTGAACTGATTTTTCGAAACCGATTCATGCGCAGTATGTCAAACACCTCCCGACATGTCGGGAGGTGTTTTGCATTCGGCACGTATCGGCCCTCTCTGAGTATTACGCCAGATACATGACGATGAAGAAAAGTATTCCGGAAAGAACGGCAATCATCCAGCTTGAAAGAAAAGTAATTGTAAGAACGGCGTGGTTCTTAAAGAAATTCATTCCAAGGCGATACCTTCTCCAGGAAAGAAACATGAATATCAGGAGCGCGACAAACATGACGAGAGAAAATAAGCCGTGAAATATCGCAAGTCCCGTGTGAAACGAAGACACCTGCTTTGCGGCTTCAGCCGTACTGCTCGAAAGCGCGCGATACGCCATATAGCTGATATTGAAGAGAATTTCGTATGTGACAAGGACTATGGCAAGTTTTGTGCGAAACACGCCGGTTCGATACGCCGAAATGACGACATAAAAGACGCCGACCGTTACGAATAACTCTGTTACAAGCGTGACTATGCTATACAAAGGAATTGTTGTCATATGGTTGTTGAGGATTAATGGGCATCCGGATGCGTGGTATGAACCGGCGGCATGGGTACGCTCGTAGGCGACTGCGTTACAAAGTCTTCCGTGTGCGCGACCTGAGAAGCAAAATTTGCCCAAAAGCCCATGAGGGTGACGAGCGCAATTGTTATGAGGTATATGTATACCCCCCAATCGGCTCCGGGTTTGTCTTTTGAGAAAAACGGAATCAGCAAGAATATGAGAAAGAGGAGCGGCGGCATGAAGACAATTGGCGCCAATCCCCAGATATTTTCGGAAAATACGACCCACAAGAGCCACCACGGCGGTTTTGTAACTTCAAGGCCTCCGAAGGGCTGAGACATTAAGGGCGCCGGAACAAAAAGAGAAAGAAGCGTGACGAGCGTGAAAATAAACACCGTTGCCCAAAAAAGCTTACGGAC
>MHQO01000064.1:0-4367 GCA_001820675.1 Candidatus Sungbacteria bacterium RIFCSPLOWO2_01_FULL_47_10 | reverse complement strand
CAAAAAGTCCGTGGGCGACGATAAGCAATGTTATCCAAAACGGCATAAAAATTGCATGAAGTATGAAAAATCGAAACAGCGCTTCGTGTCCGGAAAAGAACGCCGTAATATAATAGACTCCGGGCAGATAATTTGCGACGATAAGGGTGTTTCCGATAAAGAAGTGCGAGAATGCCTCAAGCGCCTCTTCGTCTCCACGAAGAAAAGTACCGAGAAGCATTTCTGCCGAGACAAAGATCAGAAGTCCGACGCCAAGCCACCATGCATAACGTCTCGCTCGTCCGGAGGGCTTTGTTAAGGCAACGCGCGTCATGTGGAGAAAGAGAATAAAAAGCAATATGTCACTGCTCCAATAGTGAAAATTCCGCACAAAACCGATAAACGGATTTTCCGTAATCCATACCATGCTCTGATACGTGTCTTCCGGATTGGGGTTGTAGAAAAGCGAAAGGACAATTCCCGATGCGATGAGAAAGGTAAAAAGCACGATGATCATGCCCCCAAGCACAAGACCGGTTTGCTGAAGTTCTGATCTGATTTTTTGTATCGATAGCGCCATAAAATTAATTATGCCGCGGGCGGTGAGCCGTCGCCCGCAGTCGAATCAGTTATTTCTTCTTTTTTTGTAGCAGGGGACTGTTCCGGCTGAGTTTGGAGTGACTTCGCGGTTACCGAAGGCGCCCGGGTCCGGGGTAAAACTGGATTGGCCGGTTGCGGCGCGAGGGTCGGGCGGCGGGGATAGAAGAGAAACACGAGTCCTATGATAAGTATTGTCAGAAGAAAAAATCTCAGCCCATTTTGGGTTTTTTGGGATTCAAGCTCATGCTGTACCGATGCCTCAATAACATCGCGCGTTAATCCGGTTCCGACAGCAACAGAAAAAGTCACCGGGACCGTATGAATGACGCCGCCCCGCATAAACTGGAGCCAGCCCTTGTGCATGCCGTCTTTTAAAAATGATGTTTGAAATTGTATCACGGGGCCGAATCGCATCGCGGAAAGTTTTTTTTCGCTCACATCAAAATTTCCCACCGGGTGCACGTGAAGGTAGGTAAATGTTTTTTCGTCAAGTATAACAAAGTGAGCCGCGGCGGCAAGATACGGCTCAATATCCGTAATGGGCGCCCCGGTTTCAGCGTCGGAGAAGGCGATAGAAAGATTTGTGACACCGACATTGGATGGTTGTTTCGGGTCGGTTGAAACCGTAACCGCCATGGCATCAACCACAACCGGATAGGTAATCGGTTGTAACTTTGCATGCACAATCGCCCCCCCTCCGACAGAAAGGAGTTTTGTAAAAAGAAGGCCGCCGGACCCGGCCGGACTTACGTCAAAATACAGAGCATAGGTCTGTTCACGCGGAAAGGTAAAATTGTTGAGAATGAAACTGCCATCCATCTCGAATTCTGGGTGTACATGATAGAACTCTTTCATATCGGAGCTTACAATGATGAGGTGCAATTTTTTTGCGTGCAGGATATCGAATTCTGTGACTTGGCTGTCAAGCCGGTCGAATGCAAAATGAAACGTAATCGGCACATTTGGCAGAACGGCTTCTGACGGGCTCATTCGAATCGAAAAGTCTGCCTGAGGATAGAGTATTTCGGTATGCGCGTGGGTTTTCTGCGCATCCGGCAGGCCGATCTGCGTTTCCTTATAGAGTGTTTCATCGTGCGCAAACGCAAAGACAAGCGGAATTGCCATGGCAAGCGGGATGGCAAAAATGCAAATTTGTTTTGTATGCGCACGTACATTCATATTAGCGGAGCATGAGCATAATAAATGTTATGAACGACGCAAAAACTCCTGCGCCTGTTGGCGCAAACACCAATTTTCGGGGATACTGAATCTCATTTTTATGCATTGCAATGACCATAAGCGTTTCGGCTCCGATGATCACGGCGGAATAAAGTCCGATGCGGACGCAAAATGAAAACACGGTACCGCTTGAAGCAAGAGCGAATACTGAACCGGAGAGGAGCTGAAAGGCCCCTCCGAAAGCAATTGCAATTGCAGATCTCCGATACAGGGATTTTTTTTTCAAAAAAAGGACAGTCATGCTTGCGGCAACGAGTACCCCTGTTGCAACCGCGCCCCAGATGTGAATTGTAAGCAAAAATTCTTTCATTCCACTTTCATTTAATGCGGCGCGTGCTCCGACACCGCTTCAACGCGCTTGATTTCCGGAATTCGCTCTATCATAAGTTCTTCGATTCCTGCCCGTAATGTCAATTGCGTGAGAGAACAGCCGTTGCAGGTGCCGAGCATGCGTACATAGACGATCCCATCTTCAAACTTGACAAATTCAATATTCCCCAGATGCATGGCAAGCATTGGCCGAATTTCTTCCAGTATTTTTTCTATTTGTTCCTGCATGATTTATATATGTATGTACTATAACATTGTTATGTGTCTGAGTCCAACGCTCTGTGTTGACGGCCAAAAGGGTCCCGCGGCCGACTTTAATTTAACTTCAATTTGTGATAATGTACAGATAACAATTATTTTTTATTATGTTTAGCCGCGTGAAGGTCACAAACGGAAAAAGGGAGGCCGTCAAATTCAAATTGAATGCATTTGAGCGAAAAGTCATTCTGAACGAAGTGTGTCATTCCCAAAATTATTTTCCTCGGATCAGCGCCGAACAGGATTTTCGAATTAAAGAAAATGACACCGTTATCGACATAGGCGCCCACGTCGGAATATTTTCGGTTTATGCGGCAAATCTTGCCAGGAACGGCAGAGTATATTCGTTTGAACCCGTTAAAAAAAATTTTAAGCGGCTTGAATACCACCGTCGAATAAATAATCTGAACAACATTACCGCGGTTTGCAAGGGAGTTTCCGACAAGAACAAGAACGTAACAATTTTTCTATGTAAGAAAAATTCGGGCGGAAACAGCATGTATAAACGCAAGTTTTCATGCATGAACGAAACAGCAGGATCCCCGGAAATTATCACGTGTATTACGCTTAAAAGCATTTTTGACGAGTACCGCATCAAACGATGTAATTTTCTGAAAATGGATTGCGAGGGAGAAGAATATAAAATATTGAAGAGTCTTCCGAATCGCTATTTCAAAAAAATCGAAAAAATTTCCCTTGAATTTCATCATCCGATCGTAAACGAGCTCAGGCTTGCAAAACACATCGCGAATCGGGGTTTTAGGGTTACGATTCGCGATGTCGGCCGTCCACTGGGAATGATATTTGCGAAAAGGATAATGAAATAACCCGCTCGCATCATCGCGCGCACGACGCGATACCTGCGTTTTTTGAGAATTACGTAATTTATTACGTAATTAATTCAAACCAAAATTATGGCAAGACCAAAGGCAAAGGATAAAAATATTCGAAAACTGACGCGCCTCGGAAATGGCGGCGGGAGTCTGGGGCTTACGATTCCGATTGAATTCGTGCACGCCCTCAAATGGAGGGAACGCCAGAAGGTTGTCGTTTCAAAGCGCGGCAAAACCCTCCGCGTTGCGGATTGGAAAAAATAGGTATTGCTAAATTTCGAAATAGGCGGTAGAGTAACATGGCATTGTTAAATCGTAATATTCATTCATTTATTATGGAAGACACACAACCAACACACCACGAAGACGGCGAGCAGAAGAGGGGAGATATTCTTTCGTATATACGGACATCGCCATATCTCGGCAGTATTATTGTGCTTGCGGCAATCATTATCGGAGCGCTCTTTTATTTCAGGAGTTATTTTATCGCCGCAACGGTCGACGGAAGAATTATCACCAGGTTAAGCGTTATTCGGCGGCTTGAGAAGCAGGCCGGAAAAAATATCCTGGATTCTCTCATTGCCGAGAAACTCATTGATATCGAAGCAACAAAAAAAGGAATTACGGTATCGGAGGATGAAATAATTGCTCAAATCCAGCAGGTGCGGGACAGTATTACGGGACAAGGGGGAACGCTTGAGGAAGAACTTTCGCGCCAGGGAATGACGGAGGCCGACTTGAGGGAACAGGTCATATTACAGAAAAAAGTCGAGAAAATTCTTGCTGAAAGCGTGTTGGTTTCCGACGAGGATGTTGATGCTTTTTTGACCCAAAACCAAATTGTCGTTCCCGAGCAGGGGGGGCAGGAATTGCGGGAGAGAGCGCGGGTTCAGTTGAAAAACCAGAAATTGAGCCAGGAGATTGACGGATGGCTTTCGTCTCTCAAAAATTCCGCGAGCATCACATATTACACCGAATATTGATAGAGCTTAATGGCATAACCTTTGAATAGCCGCATCCGCGGCTATTTTTTATTCCGGTGTGAAATTTATTTATCGATCATAAAAATAATGTTAAACCAAAGTTAAAAGTGCAGTAGCCACGGCCAAAAGTGCAGTTAGTTTAGTT
>MHQO01000063.1:6281-12491 GCA_001820675.1 Candidatus Sungbacteria bacterium RIFCSPLOWO2_01_FULL_47_10 | reverse complement strand
CAACATCGGTCAAGGTTGCGGGGAATAAATTCGATCAGGCGATAGCCGATTATATCAAGAAGAATTATAATCTGGCCATTGGCGATCGGACTGCGGAAGACATAAAAATCAAAATCGGGTCGGCCATTCCCTTGAGCGAGGAGTTGTCGATGGAGATTAAGGGGAGAGATCTTATGACCGGCCTTCCCCGCGTGATTGAGATATTTACGCAGGAGGTGACCGAGGCGATATCGTACGAGCTGGATGAGGTTGTCCGTGCCATAAAAAAAGTGCTTCACGATACGCCGCCCGAACTTGCGGCGGACATCATGGAGCGCGGCATCGTTATGACCGGCGGATCGTCTCTTTTGCGGAATATCGGAGAATTGGTGTTTCAGGAAACCGGCGTGCAGGCGCACATTGCGGAAGATTCGCTCTTGTGCGTTGCAAAGGGCACAGGCCTTGCGCTTGAGCACCTTGATGTGTACAAAAAAAGCATTTCTTCGAAGCGATAGCGTTTAGCATCGGAAAAAAATTGATAATGAAAACCGCCCCCGGTTATACGGGCCGCTTCAAGCGATCCCTGCCTTTTGTGGGCCGCTTTTAAGATTTCCTTCATCTGATATCGGCTAATTCGCACGAATTAGCCGGTGTGGAACCATAGATAAATACAAAAATATAAAAATTTCGCGGGGCGGCGGAGCGCATGAAACACGACCGTAATTCCGTTTATGGACGATTTCTGGATCGCTGTCGCATTACGTATTCCCTTCGCCTTTTTCCCTCCAGGCCATCATAGCGGAGTGCTCCGCCATAAGCCGTTTATATTCCGCATGGTTGCCCGCATCACGCGCCGCCTCTGCCGCTCGTTGAGTCGCCATTTCCATTTCCATGAATTCATCGTCGTCAGGAAATACGCCCTGCTCAATGCCCTCTTCTACGGAAGCTACGAGTTCTTCTTTTTTTCTCAACAATTCCTGAAAACGCGCTTCTTTTTCAGCTTGCGACGCTTCCGGCTGTTCGGGCCTCGGATTTTCGTTAAAACCTTTAATACTCATATATACACTATAGCACATTTTGCGCGCCATACAAATTTTTGCCCATCGTGCAGTTTGACGAAGGAATAATAAAAAAGCGGGCGAGATTTCACGCCGCTATTTTGTCATCGGTTTCATGATCCTTGCTTGTTTTTCCGGATCGCTCGGCCATAACAAAATGACCTCTTCGACCATCTCAATTGCGTGGTTCAGAGGCACTTCGGGACCTGCGCCGAGAGCAAGTGAGGAAGGGTTGCCCTCCATCCCCCGAAACCACAAAACTCCATCACCGCGGTCAAGGGTGATGCCTATGCGTCCGCAAAAATTGGATGTCTGAAGCTTTGTTGCTCTGAATCTTCCGGAACGATGCGAATGCGCATACACAAGGCCATAGAGTCCCTTTTGCCAAATATCTTTGTTAAATCGGTCGGCAAGCTGCCACAATACGTTGTATTGCGCATCCCAATATGATCGAAGCAGGATGCCGAGCCAGGATATTCCGGTGGAGAGCTCGAGCGTTCTCGTAAAATCTCTTATAGTTTCATCCCGGCTCATCTCTTCCGATGGTAAAGAAAGGAGCGCGGTAAGGGATGACACGCAATGCTTTGTGAAGGGGTCGAGTACTTGCTTATATGAGGGCAATTTTGCATCATCTTCGACGCCTCTTGCAATGACGGGCGCGAGGTAATTGAGGATATTGACGTCCGGACGTGTCGGAAGATCGGATGCTTCCAGAAAATTGGCAAGAATTTTTGCGAGAAAACCTTCATAAAAAAGAGTACGGGATTTTTCGTTTGTTTTCGAGAAGTCGCGAAGCCGCTTGACCAATTCGTCTTTACTCATGAAGTTTTCAAGGTACATGCGATGTCCTCCTTTTGTCAGAAAAACGCCTTTTATTCGTATCATACCGAACAGGGGGACGTCAACTTTTTTTATTTATCGGCCGCTTCGAGCGATCCTCGCCTTTTGCGGGCCGCTTTGGTATAGTAAAAAAGTATGATGATCGGGCATACGCGACAGCGCGCATACATGAAAAGCGTTTATGAGTCGGGCACTGCGGCTCACGCATATTTGTTTTTCGGGCCGGAACATATCGGAAAACTGGCCATTGCGAAAGAATGGGTCAAGTTTTTCTTTCCGGAGGAGAATGCGGCGTTGATTGACCGGGGAGCGCATCCCGACGTGCTCTATCTTTCCCGAGAGCGGCTCCTCGTGACGGAAAACCAAAAAGAAATCGGGATTGACGATGTGCGCGAGGTGCGGAGAAGAATAGCGCTTCGCCCGAATTCGGGTGCGCATTTTTTCGTCATCATAGATGGCGCGGAGGATTTATCGGAGGAAGCCCAAAACAGTTTTCTTAAAGTGCTTGAAGAGCCGCCGTCGTATGCGCGATGCATTCTTATTACGGATTCCCCCGAGCGACTGCTTCCGACTGTTGTTTCGCGA
Organism: Candidatus Sungbacteria bacterium RIFCSPLOWO2_01_FULL_47_10; assembly: GCA_001820675.1. Classification (GTDB taxonomy): domain Bacteria; phylum Patescibacteriota; class Minisyncoccia; order Sungbacterales; family GWA2-42-14; genus 2-01-FULL-47-10-A. Next base: position 10,029 of record MHQO01000063.1, on the reverse strand, counting down.
ACGGTTCCCATGGAATTTGCTTTTGTTTCCGATACAGAGATATCAGCATATCTTTCCGATCGCCGCGTTTCATCCGATGAGCGCGAAAAAATACTCATGGTTTCATTCGGCAGGCCGGGAATTGCGGCGCGGATGTGCGAAGACAAAGAATTTTATAAGAAAGAATCGGGCGAGTACGAATCATTCGCTCGCGCCGCCCACGCCGATATGATTGATCAGTTTCTCTGGTCGCAAAAAATGTCCCAGGATGCGGACGCAATCGAAAAATTCTTTTTCTTTCTTCTGGTTGAGTGTCGGAAACGGTTGTTGGCCGAACCCGCACGCGCCGAAGCATTGTCGGCAAGGGAAATACTGCGCCTGCTCGACATGATGAGGGAGACGAACGTAAACAGGCGGCTACTGCTCGATAATGTTTTTTTAAGTTTATCCCGCTAATGTGCGCGAATTTGGTCGCGAATATCACGAATCGCCCTTTTCACCTTCGTGAAATTTGAAATCAAATTGACGAGCATTTGCAAATACCGTGAGAGCACTTCTTGTCATTATTGCGGTTTTCATCGGTCTCGGACTTATTTTTATTGTCATTCTTCCGTTTATGCTCGGATACGCGCCTTCTTCGCCGCGTTCTCCTGAGGCGGAAGAAATGGGCATTTTTAAATCGACTGACGGGGGAATTACATGGGAGAAGCGCGCCGAATCGGCCGAAAGCGTTCCCTTGAACGCATATGCGGTTCTTGAAACGGCATTTCATCCGAAAGATTCCGGAACCATTTTTGTCGGGACGAAAAATGGAGGATTGTGGAAGACGGAAAACGGCGGCGAACTTTGGAGGAAAATCGCGGACAACAATAATGTTCTTGCGCCGGATTCGCAGGTTTATGGCATTTCGTTTTCGACGACGAACCCCGATGAATTATATCTCGCCGTCTATCAGAACGACCGCGGGAGAGTGCTGAAAAGCGAGGACGGCGGCAAGTCGTTTCGGGAAATGTATTTTACGCCTGTCGAGAAGTATGGGGTGTTCGATATATTTGTGGATGAAGCGGATCGCGTATTCATGATTTCGGGCCAGGGCGGTTTTTTTGAGAGCCGCGATCACGCAAAGACGTGGAAAGTGCTCCGGTGGTTTCGGGACGGCCTGATTCGTCTTGAGGTCGATCCGAATAATCATTCGGTGATGTATGCAATAAGCCCGAAAGGAAATATTTTCAAAACCAGCGATCGCGCAGTTTCGTGGATTGACATGACGGAGCCGCTTTCAAAATTCGACGGCGCAAAATCGGATCAGACGTTTTTTATCGATCCTTCGACATCGCGGCTGTATCTTGCGTCGAAATTCGGCGTGATGCGATCAGACAACGGCGGCACGTCGTGGAAAGAATTGCCGATTATCATTCCCCCGGAAGTGCTTCCCGCGCTTGCCGTTGCGGTTGACCCGAAGGACTCCCGAACGCTCTATGTCTCCGCGGCAAGCCAGCTTTATAAGAGTGCGGACGGAGGAACAAGTTGGTCGGTCGCCCAGTCGCCCTCCGACATGCGGCTTACGCTTTTGGCAATAGATCCGGAGGATTCAAATATTATTTATGCGGTAGTATCTAAGTAATAGACCAGTTGCTTAATAAGGTTTTAGCCGTTTTTTTGAAAAATCATTGGCTTAAAATAAGGGTTTTTTGTATCAAATTTCCTCTAAAAATTATTAAGCAACTGGTCTAATCACCAATCCGCACGAATTTGACCACAAATTTCACGAATCGTATTCTTGCTATTCGTGCTCAAATTTGTGAAAATTCACGAGAATGGAAACTTTAAAAGAAAAACTTAATAAAGTTATCGATCATCTAAAAAGCGAGATTGTTTCGTTGAGGACGGGCCGCGCTTCTCCCGCGCTTGTTGAAGATTTGCAGGTGGATTATTACGGCGTAAAAACGCCCTTGAAGGCGGTTGCTTCCATTTCCACGCCCGATCCGAAGCAGATCGTGATCCAGCCGTGGGACAAAGCCGCCCTCCAGCCGATAGAGAAAGCGATTCAGCAGTCCCAGCTTGGCCTGAATCCGGTTGTTGATGGGGCACAAGTTCGACTGATGCTTCCGCAATTGACCGAAGAGAGACGAAAAGATTTGATCAAAATTTTGAAACAAAAAATGGAGGAAGCGAGAATATCGGTGCGAAAAACGAGGGAAGAGGCGCTGAGGGAAGTTGATATTTTAGAAAAAAAGAAAGAAATTTCCGAAGACGAAAAATTCAGGAAAAAGCAAGATGTGCAGAAAATGGTCGACGAGACCAACAAAAAGATCGAGGAAATCGGAGCGCACAAAGAAAAGGAGATACTGGAGGGATAAAAAAACCGCGGGACAAATAGTACCCCGCGGCGCGCTCTTCGTGCATGTTACCTGGCGGCTTTCATTCGCGATTCAAGATTGGGCCGATTGCTTTCCCGATAGATCGCAAGTTCGACCGTGCTGACACCGTCACAGTCGTAACTCAAAAAAGCCACATATTCCTCGGCGATCATCTTGCGGCCGTTTGCGGCCTTGAAATGTGCTTTTCGAAGAGATCGGCCGTCCGGGGCCAAACGGACGGAGTCTTCGACGACTATCACACCCGTACCGGCAATCTCGAGGCCCTTGACGAAACCATCGAAAGCTTCGAACCCGACCGTTATGGCATCGTAACTCATTCCTTGGGCTCCTTTCCGGTTTTTTACGACTTACCCCCCAGTCTTTTCATTATATACTATCTGTTAGTGTTTGTCAAATGCACAAACGGCGGAAACGGCTTGATGAAGTCTTAATAGAAAAAGGAACTGCGGCCGACACAAACGCCGCGTTTATTTTTGTTACCGAAGGAAGGGTTTTTGTGAACGGGCAGAAAGCGGTGTCTCCCTCGCAAGTGGTGGGGGAAGACGCGACTGTTGAAGTCCGGGAAGAAAAGAAATATGTCGGGAGGGGCGCGGATAAACTGGAAGCGGGTTTAAATGAATTTAAGATAGACGTTTACGGGAAAATTTGCGCCGATATCGGGTCGGCAACGGGGGGATTCGTCCAGGTACTGCTTGAGCGCGGGGCAAAAAAAGTGTACGCAATCGATACTGCCGTCGGGAAACTCGCGTTAAAACTCCGGCGCGACCCGCGCGTTGTCGTCATGGAAAGTAGCGACGTGCGCGACCTTGAAGCATTGCCCGATGCGCCCGAAATTGTTACTATTGACGTATCGCTGATATCGCTTCGCCAGATTCTTGCTGCAGTGCGGCGTTTCTTGCCCCCACACCCCGGGGGTTCAGCTTTACATGAGTCTCACGCCGGGGCCTTGGGTAAGAAAAAAGGAACAAAGCGAAAGGGTCTTGTGGGTGTCGGGGGTTTGACGCCCGAAGGAGAAATCATCGCATTATTCAAGCCCCAGTATGAGACACGCGATAAAAAAATTTTGCGCCACGGAATCATCACCGATGCGGTTCGGCGCAGAAAGCTCCTTGATGATTTCATCGAGCGGGCGAAGTCGGATGGGTTTGAAATTATCAAATGGATCGAGTCGCCTATAAAAGGATCGGAAGGAAACACCGAATATTTGATACAGCTGAAATCATAAACATGACTCCGTGAATGTGTTTCGTTACGTTATGATCATCATCATTGCATCATTTTTATTTGTCATTTCTCTCGTTGTCCTCGTTCACGAGTGGGGGCATTTTTGGACTGCGCGAAAACTCAAGGTGAAAGTCGAGGAATTCGGTTTCGGTTTTTCCGGCCGC
>MHQO01000063.1:2475-6264 GCA_001820675.1 Candidatus Sungbacteria bacterium RIFCSPLOWO2_01_FULL_47_10 | reverse complement strand
TTTCCCGCCGAAACTGTTTACGCTCAAAAAAGGGGGGGTCATATATTCATTTAACCCTCTGCCGTTCGGGGGATTCGTGAAAATTTTCGGCGAAGACGGCGAAGGAGCCGGAGATTCGGAAAGTTTTATTTCCCGGCCGGTGTGGCAAAGATTCGCGATTATTTTTGCGGGAGAGTTCATGAATGTTGTGCTGGCGTGGTTTTTGTTTTCTCTCGGGGCGGGCCTGGGGTCGCCTGCTATTATTGACGACGCGGCCGCTCAAGGCGCAACAGACGTCGGAGTCACCATTACCTCGGTTTCATCGGAATCTCCCGCTCACGTCGAAGATTTTCGGGTCGGGGATGTTATTGTCCGCCTTAAGAATATTCAACGCGGCATCTCGAGAGATATTACAATACTTGATGAACTTCAGAATTTCACCAAGGAGAACGCAGGTCAGGAGTTGACGGTTTCGATCAGGCGTGGGAAAAATATTCTTGAGAAAAATATTGTTCCGCGTTCAAACCCCCCGGAGGGGGAAGGCCCGATGGGAATAAGCATCGCGCTCATCGGCATCGTAAAAACGCCGTGGTATAAGGCGCCGCTCAAGGGGGCGGAAACCGTATATTCAGTAGCGCTCCTTATTGCGGGAGGATTTTATGTGTTGGCGCGGGAATTCGTTTCCACAGGGTCGGTTCCCGCCGAAATCGCGGGGCCGGTCGGGATTGCCGCCCTTTCCGGGCAGTCCGCGGAACTCGGATTATTTTATTTTATTAACTTCATCGCGGCGATTTCCATGAACCTTGCTTTTTTGAATGTCCTGCCCATTCCGGCGCTTGACGGAGGAAGGCTCCTTTTTTTGGTGATCGAAAAAATCAAGGGTTCGCGCGTGGATCAAAAAATCGAGTATGCGCTTCATGGGGCTTTTTTTGTCATCCTCATTCTATTGATCGTTCTCATTACCTATCGGGATGTGGCACGGCTTCTTTAGTTACAGATGAGAACCAAACCCCAGAGAAACTAAACCAATTAAATCAATAGAGTTTGGTGAATAATTAGATTTATATGTCATGCCAGCGGAGGCTGGCATCCAGATTCCTGCCGCTTCTGAATTCCTGCTTCCCGTGCTCCGTCATAGCGGCTACGCGACGGCGAGCGCAGGAATGACGGAAAAAATACATCATTCACCAAACTCCAATAAAGAGCTTGACTTTTTTTTAAGGAAGAGTATAATGAAAGAATAAAGGGTCGTTTGTTAATAAATATAAGTAAGCAAATCGCACGAATATCATATTAAAGAAAGAATAACGAATATTTATCGCGAGTTTGCACGAAGGTGAACATTTTATCGGGCTGGTTCAAAGCGTTCAGCTTCGTGTAAATGAGCGAGTAAAAAGTATATTCGCCATTAGTACGAATTCGTGATTATTTCAAGCAAGAATGTATCAGCGAGATGACAACCGGGGCGATTTTGGCGGACGCGGCAACTGGTCGCAGGGGCCGCGCGAAATGCATCCGGCAACGTGTTCCGACTGCGCAAAGGAGACGGAAGTTCCGTTCAAGCCTTCAGCGGGTCGGCCGGTGTACTGCAAGGATTGCTATTCAAAACGAAGAGCAACACGGTACTAAAAAATCAAAAACCCCGCAACAGTGCGGGGTTTTTGATTTGGGAAAAAGGTGATAGTATGAATGAGTGATTGAACAGCCGATAGCCAACAACCAACAACCGACAATGATGAAATTTCTGTGTTGTCGGTCGCGGGTCGTGGGCTGTGGGTTTTTGAAGGTTGGAGTTTACATACGTTATCGTGGGAGGCGGGATTGCGGGCGTGACCGCGGCGGAAACGGTGCGCGAACGAGACCCGTTCGGATCTATCGCGCTTTTTTCCAAAGAGAAGCACGTTTTGTATTCCCGCGTAGCGCTTCCTCATTACGTGCGGGGAGAGATTCCTCGCAATAAACTTTTTTTACGCACGCTCGGAGATTTTGAAGATAAGCGCATCAGTATTTTTCTTGGGGAGGAAATTATCGCCATAGACGGAAAGAAAAAGACCGTTACGGCCAGCGGCGCGGGAACGGTTTCTTTCGACAGGCTTCTGATCGCGTCGGGCGGCGAAGTACGGCAGTGGGAGATACCCGGGTCCGAAAAAGATGGAATATACCGCCTGCATTCCATTGAGGACGCAGACCTCCTGAAGGAGCGTGTCCGTGGCGTGAAGAAGGCAATTGTGGTCGGGGGATCGTTTATCGCGCTGGAACTCCTCGAAATTTTTGCGTCGTATCGCATTCCTTCGTTTCTTTTCTGCCGCGGCAAAACCCTTTTTCACGGAGCGCTTGACACTGCCGGAAATGAAATACTTGCGTCCAATTTCCGGAAACACGGGGCGGATTCTTTTTTCGGCACGGAGGTGCGTGTTGTGTTGGGTGGGCCGTCCGTTTCAGGGGTTCGTACCGACAAGGGGGAATATGGCGCCGACGCTGTCGGTGTCGGAATCGGTATCGCCAGAAATTTGGAATTTTTTTCAAGCCAGGGCCTTTCAACGGGAATGCGGGGGATTAAAACGAATGAATATCTGGAAACGAATATTGCGGATATATTTGCCGCGGGCGATAGCGCAGAATTCTACGATGATATATCGGGAACCCGCCGGGCTCTTGGCAGATGGACCAATGCGTTTTTGCAGGGGAAAGCGGTCGGGGCCTCAATGACCGGCGCGCGGACTCTTTTTCGCGCGGTGCCAGCGTACTCGATAACGAATTTCGGTTTTCAGATTACCTTGTTGGGGGACATGCGGGAGGGAGATGGCGTTGAGACCGTGACTCGGAAGGATGAGCATATGCATACGTACGAGCGTTTTTTTATCCGGGATGGCATTCTGCGCGGCGCGTTCCTTATTAATATGTTTTCGGATAAGCCGATTTTAGCGCGCTGGATTGAACGCGGAGTATCGGTCGAATCGATCAAACAGAATCTTTTTGACATGAATTTCGACCTTTCGGGCGTGGTTGTGGAAAAAAGAGACGGGTAGGCCTTGCCTTTCTTGCGGGATTCCATATTATGAATAGATATATTTGCCAATCATCATTATTTCATTTGTAATTTTTTGGAAGCCGTTTGAAATGCGATGACCTGTCTTGTGCATCGGCATTCCGCGGTTTTTGTGAGATTTCGTATGACTGATTTTCAAACGGACACAAAGGAGGTTCAAGACGCCAAGGACCGGGGCAGATCCGGAGAGAACGTGTTTTCTTTTTCGATTCCGGCGGCGATTATTGTTGCCGGTTTGATTGTCGCGATAGCAATTGTGTATTCAAAAAACGGATCGCCCGGTACGCCGAATACGCTTCAGCCCCAAGGAGGTTCTCCCAATGCCCAGGGGCAACAGCCCCCGCGAGCGGCAGTGAAACCCGGAGAACTCTATACGGATGACGATGCCTCGCTGGGGAATCCGGATGCCGAAGTCGTCATTGTTGAATTTGCCGATTTCCAGTGTCCGTTCTGCGGACGGCTCCACAAAGACACTCTGCCCCAGGTCATTGATACGTATGTAAAGACGGGCAAGGCGCTACTGGTATATAAGCACTTTGCGTTTCTCGGTCAGGAATCGCAATGGGCGGCGGAGGCATCCGAGTGCGCAAGAGATCAGGGGAAATTCTGGCAATATCACGATTATCTTTACAATTATCTTTGGGATACGTATTACGCAAAGGGGGAAAACGGCGAAAATGTCGGAGCGTTTTCAAAAGACAACCTGAAGAGCTTTGCGCAAATTGTCGGATTGAACGGCGGTGAATTTGGACAGTGTCTTG
>MHQO01000063.1:0-2454 GCA_001820675.1 Candidatus Sungbacteria bacterium RIFCSPLOWO2_01_FULL_47_10 | reverse complement strand
TCGGCAAGGCAAATGGAGTGAACGGCACGCCCGCAACATTTATAAACGGGAAACTGGTGGTTGGCGCACAACCCTATTCCGCGTTTGAAACGGCCATTGAGGAGGCGTTGGAAAAATAATCATATGAATAAAATCCACAGGACAAAAAACATACTGTTGATTATCGGCGGAAGCGTCGCGGTCATTATCGGTTTTGCCGGGTTTGCGAAATACCTGCAGTATCGGGAAGCGAACCTTCCGGGTATTCTCGCGGCCGAACAGGGGAAAAATCATATCGAAGTCGGCGCAACCCATGAGGCCTATTCGACAAATCCACCGACATCCGGTCCGCATTATGCAGAAGCCGCCGAGTGGGGAGTATATAAGGAGCCATTGCCGGATGAGCAACTCATCCACAATCTGGAACATGGCGGGGTCTGGATTTCATACCGGCCCGGCATCTCCAAGGATATCATTCAGAAACTTGAGTCGATGGTGTCGATATTCGGGTCAAAGGTTATCGTAACGCCGAGGCCGGAAAACGACGCGGATATAGCGCTTGCCGTGTGGGGGCGGTATGATACATTCAGCGTTTCGGAATACTCCGATGAGCGCATTGAAGAGTTTATCAAACTGCTTAAAAACAAAACTGCGCCGGAGCCGTTTGCGCCATAGTAGGAACTTTATAAACTAATTTTTTAAAAATATGAGTCAGTCATTGGAACAACCTTCTTCTCTTGAAGGCGGAGAGTCGTTGGGATCAAAAATAGAGAAGTTGCTTGAACTTCATGCGGGGCGTAATTCCACCGAAGAACAGAAGGGGATTGCGAAAGAAATTAGAGATGCAATATATGATAGAGACAAACAGAGTCTTTTAAAACTTATTGAAAAATTTAGAGCTTCAGAAAACGATGAGGCAGATGGCGCGATGGCGATTGTTGAAGTCGGTAGAAAAACCGAATGTGGAGAGATAATCAGACTGTTGGAAGAACAGGAAGATGTTGATTGGCCTGAATTAGAAAAAGAAATATAAATAGTTTTTTTATGCTTTACGATGTAATAATTATCGGAGGCGGCCCCGCGGCGTGCGCCGCAGCGGTCTATACCGCGCGAAAAAAACTAAAGACGCTTCTTATTGCGGAATCGTTCGGGGGGCAATCAATCGTCTCCGACGATATCCAAAACTGGATCGGGGAGCCGCATATCGCGGGTTTTGATCTTGCAAAAAAACTGGAAGGGCATGTTCGGGCATTTCCCGACATGGTTGAGATACATTCGCCGGAAAAAGCCGTCAAAGTTTCGGGAATTTCGTGCGAAGAAGGCAGGCCATGCGATTACGCTGTCGAGACCGACAGGGGAAATACATATCAGGGAAAAGCGGTTATACTTGCCGCGGGCGCCAGAAGAAGGAAACTTGGCGTTCCCGGAGAAGAAAAATTCGAAGGCAAGGGTGTTGCATATTGTTCAACGTGCGATGCCGCCCTGTTCGCGGATAAAAAAGTCGCCGTCGTCGGGGGTGGAAACGCGGGGCTTGAGGCCGCAATCGATCTTTTTCCATACGCGTCGGAAGTATATGTCATGGAGTTCGGGGAGTCGCCAAAAGGAGATCCCGTGACGCTGGAAGAAATCAAACAGAATCCGAAACTGAAAGGGATTATCGTAAACGCGCAAACGCTCGAAGTGGTTGGCGATACGTTCGTAGCCGGAATCAAATATAAAGACAGAAAAACAAATGAAGAAAAAATGCTTGCGGTGGACGGAGTATTCATTGAAATCGGCTCCGTTCCGAATTCCGAATTCGTAAAAGGACTGGTTGATCTCGACACATTCGGGCAGGTTATCATTGATTCGAAACACGCGTCCACATCACAACCGGGAATTTTTGCGGCAGGCGACATCACCGACGACCCGTATAAGCAAAATAATATTTCTGCGGGAGATGCGGTAAAGGCGGCATTGAGCGCATATGCATATATATTGCAGAGGCAGAAGACGAGTCCGGCCGCTGAAAAATAAAAAACCAGTTTTTATGCTGGTTTCAAAATTTATAGTTATGAGAGACAAGCACGGCCTCTTTTTTCCCAAGACTTGTTTGCAGCTGTTTCCAGGGAGTATTGTACGACTTCTATCCTTTCGTTCGGTGTTCTGTCCTCAAAGAACGAGGCCCGTGTATTAAAACCGCATTCGGGACAGAAAAACAATATCATTGGATCTCCCGCGTTCACATAGCGAATTTTCATTTTGTTTGCAGTAACTCTTTGGAAGTCGTCTCCACAGAAGTGAAACGCTAAAAGGGGTTTCCCTTGAGAAGAAAATGAAATTTCTACCCTTCCTTCTCTAAAGAGAAAAGGTAATTTGTTAAAACTATCATTTTCGGGCATTAGACCAGTTGCTTAATAATTTTTAGAGGAAATTTGATACAAAAAACCCTTATTTTAAGCCAATGATTTTTCAAAAAAACGGCTAAAACCTTAT
>MHQO01000062.1:1308-6102 GCA_001820675.1 Candidatus Sungbacteria bacterium RIFCSPLOWO2_01_FULL_47_10 | reverse complement strand
ATTTCTATGCCCGCGATGCTGAGGGTTTACAACACAAAGGCCGGAATGATATTATAAAAAGCATGGATGAGCAAAATCCGTTCGACAATCAAAAAAAAGAAACGGACGAAGTTCTCTTCGGAAAAAAAGAACACCCTTCGGTCCGGACGATGGAATCGGACATATCGAAATACATGAAAACCGAAAAGCCGTCGATCATCACCCTTCTCACCCGCAGAAAAGCCGGTGAATTTAAGACGGGTCCGCGGAAAAAAAGTCCCTTTCTAAAAATCGCCGCAGGATCCATAATCCTTTTTTCTCTTCTCGGTATTCTCGGCTATTACGGAGTCCGTTATTTTTCAATCGATTTTCAGGGACAACCGGAGCCATCTCCGATCAATACAGGAGCGGGAAACGCAACTCCATATCTTTCTTCGGAAGAATCGCAATCAATCGTCATACAAGACGGGCAGGATCCCTTGTTGAGCATACGAACGATTGCAGAAACCCCGTCCCGGTTCGGCACCCTTCGAACCGTTGAGATGATAATTGAGAATGGCAAAACGCGGCTCATGACATTCAAAGACCTCATGCGCCTTCTTGATGCATCCCCGCCATCCGATATGGAATTCGTCACGGCGCCCTTGATACAGCCGTTTCTTTATTTTGCGGATCAGCGACCCGTTTTCGGAACGCTGTTTGCCATATCTGACAAAGACAGAACTCTTCAGGATATGCTGTCGTGGGAGGCAACAATGGTGCGGGATTTGAATGGGTATCTTCTCGGAAGACCGGCAGAAATCGCAATTTCTTTTTTTGAAGACCGGATACACAACAGCGTCCCCTATCGCTTCGCGCGTCTTTCATTTTCCGAAGATCTTGGCGTGGGATATGCGATTATTCCGAAATCAAAAAATCTGCTTCTCATAACCACATCTGAGGAGGCGATGAGGGTATTGATCGCAAGAATACTTCAGCAATAAACCACGACAAGGCCTTACAGCTTGGTCATGCAGGTAAATAGTGAAAAAGCCGCGATTCATTCGCGGCTTTATACATTACTTTTTATCGGACGGAGCGGCTTCAAGCGCTCCTCGGAAGAGCTTCGCCCGGTCAACCGGAAACGGACTTGCGGCGTATTTACGCATAATGCTGTAGTCGAGAAGTGTCCACGAAAACGGTCCGGCGGCCGGCCCTCCGACAGGTACCGACCAGATCGCGGAAAAAAGATTTTGCTCCGGAAAGTCGAAGCGCTTTCCGAATTCGTTCTCGAATGTCTGGCATCCCGTTTTGACATGAAACGCATTTCGTGTAATCGCAATTCCGCCGAAGTGGTCGTCACCCGCAAGATTGATCGACATGCGGCCGGCCTCGAATTGGTTCGCCGTGCCCTGTTTCGCGAATGCTTTGAGCATGTTTGCCATGTTGTCCTTTGACTTCGAGGAACCCTGCTTATGTTTCATCTTTAGGGCATATACGTAATAATCCCGCTGAAGGGCGAATTCGTCCTTCGAAATATCTTTCTTGTCCGAGTTCGGAATAACCGCCATAATGCCGTTCGCGTAACCGAGGCGGCCGATGTGCGGCGCGATGAAGTTTTTCTTGATCAGTCCTGAAAGATGCGGATATTTCTCAAAAAGATTTGTTACCATGGCTTGGCGAATTTCCGTTGCCTCGGAAAAATCAACCTTCGCCCCCTTCGGGAAGCTGTGTTCGTTGTGGTTGCCTCGTCCTTGAACGATCGGCGCGAACTTTCCGCGAAACTCGACGTTATTGTCTCGGCAGTATTCGATTATGCGCGCCCAGAAATCAAGATACGGCTCAAGCGATTTGATATACTGATCAAGCTGTTTGAGCGGATTGATGATTCCCCCGCGCATATCATTCCTCATGGCAAGCGTTTTCATGCGCTTCATGCGCTCTTCAAACGAAATCGTCTGCGACTCAAGTTTGGTAAGTTCAAGATATAAATCTTCCCAGCCGAGCCATGCATCGTGCTCTTCCAAAAATGTTTCATAATTTATCCAGTGGCAGGCATCGCCATCGTGCTGATACCCCGCGATGGGCGCTTGCGAAGCAAGCAAAAGTTCGAATGCCGTCTGATAATGGAGTTTCACGTATCGTCCGTTCGGATCTTTGGGCGAGAAATTCGTTTCGATATATCTTGCCCCGTAGTGGGAACATCCTTCTTTGTAAAAGTATAGCCGCTTATGTCCGGCGGCGTCATGATTTACCATGGCCGCAAGATTTTTGACATCCTTGAAATTTGCCTCGTCCGTCAGGCATTGCCCGGACCAGAATTCGGGACGAAAGAAATCACCCACCCATTCAAGCCAGAGCACACCGGAAACGAATGAATCCTTCCCCGCAAGGCGCGTCAAATCGTCTTTCACGCGAACGCGTCTTCGCGAAATATGCCGGTACAATTCGTCGTTAATACATGTCGTAAGCTGAATAATGTGGCAGAATTTCACGTCATCAAGCGTTGATTTCCGCTCGCGGACGCGGTGGGTAACAAGAAGATTGCGGAATGTCGGATTAAGCCCCGCGCACAAGATGACATCGGGAATCGATTCTCCCGGATTATTCTTGATTCGCGAATACGTCTCATCGCGCACTCTGCCCGCGAATCCGTCGTTTAACGATTCCCCCGCCCTTTCGTATTTTGTCTGGATAAGACGATTGCCCGCGCGAAGATATGCGTCTCCGATGGAAACCACTTTCGCGTTCGGAATATCTTTTTCAAGCCGCCAGATGATGTAGGAGATCATCTTGTCGGTAATCTTATTGATGTGGTCGTGCGCGGCGTTCCCCATGATCGCAAACAAACGCTCATAAATCATAAAGTCGTTCATGGCGCGTTCAAGCTCGGCGAGCCGCGCCGGGCTGGGATGTTCGAGACCCCGTTCTTTCTTCAAAAGCGATTTATACTCGCGCACCTTCTGCTGGGCATACGCCTTTTCCTGAAACACCTGTGTTCGCAACATTTCATTCGTATGCTGCATAACAAGCGCTTCCTCAATCGCGCCGAACGTAATGAGAATCTGGCCGCCGAAAATTGGCTTGCCTTCCTGATCCACGAATTTGCTTTTCAACATTTCAAGGACGATATCCAGCCGCGCCTTAACGGGAATGAACACAAGCCGTTCTTCCTGAAGCCGCGCCTCAATTGACCCGGAATCATTCAGCACCGCAGGTGGATACACTTTATTCAGGACTTTCGCATCGGTTGGAAGCGCTGAAACCTGGGTTTTGTACGGATACGTGCTGCCGTAGTGCTGTGAGATAAAATAGATCAGGTTTCCGGCGACAATGACCGCGTCCGCGGCTTTGGCGTTTGCAAGCTTGAGAGCGTTTCGCAACGGATCCATAAGAGGATTTTCATTCGCAAGAGAACCGATGACGGGAGAATCAATCGCAAGCAGTTTCGGGTTGGAGGGGTCCGCCGTTTTGATAACGAACGGGTTCCGTGTTGAGAGGTCGGGAACCGTCAGTTTCGGAACATCTTCCGTCTCTCCCAAAAGGTGCTGAAGGCGGATGATCCCGATGCTTGGCGTCAGTTTTCCATTTTTACCTTTGCCGTTTTTTCGTCGTTTCGAAGATGACGGAGGAGTCCGTTTCGAGGATTTCTTTTTTCCCTGTGCCATTGCTCTCTCCTTTTTTTCATTAAAATTTCAATGAGCAGGATTTTGTTTCATTATGAACACGGGTATTCTATTGTCAATGTTGACATCGCGAAGTATCTTTATTACTTTTGAAACAGCGAATTGCGCATTCGGGGAGGAATATATGCCGTTATTTATTTATCTCTTGGGCGATATGAGGCCGGATGAAAACGGTGTTTGGTGGCAAGATATCGTTCGAAAAGAGGTGCCCCCCGACGAGGAAATTCGGTATCTCGACCCCGCAAAAAAGCGCAAAGGGCCGGGAGAATCGGAAGATTTGCAGGAATTTTTTTCGCTTGATCTTTTTTTCGCGGCAAAATCGGACATCATTTTCGGAAATATCACCGCAAAGAACCCGGGTGGACATATGGGCGCGCTCGAACTCGGATTTGTGCTCGGCCAGGCGGGGGGGGAAAAATTAGTCATCATCGTCAATCAGGATCCCGACCGCTCGGAAAATCCATTCTATCGTTATAGAAGTTGCATTAATGCCGCTGGCAACCCGAACAAGGTTTACAAGACCCTGGACGAGGGAATCGTCATGCTGAAAAGAGCGGTCGCTCAATTTCGGAAACACCTCGACCCGAAAGAAGCGATCGGCGCATAATTATAAAACCGTTCCGAAAAGGAACGGTATTTTTTTGAAGCTCCGCGTATCACATCACACATCGTGCGGTTTCCCTTCGCCGTATCCAGAAAGCGTCTGCCAGCGGAATCTTCCTTTTGCATGAAATTCCTTTAGGTTCCATGCCCCGACATAGCTCATTGAGGAAAAAAGATGCCCCATAAGCTCTTCCACAACGCTTCGAATCCCTCCTTTGAATTTCACGCGTTTGGGCACGCCTTCCGGTGTTCTGATGAAATTTTCGTCCGCTTCGCGGTCAAGCCGCGAGATTTGAAATTCAACGGATGCCGACCCGCGGTATATTTTCCACTTTTCACCGTCTTCATAAAATGGTTTCCCGGGAGTTTCTTTCGTTCCTGCAAGAAGGCCACCGACCATGACGGAATCCGCTCCCGCAACAAGCGCTTTGGTAAAGTCGCTCGAACCCTTGATGCCGCCGTCTGCGATAATCGGAACATTAAAACGCGCTGCGACCGCGGCACATTCCGCAACTGCCGATATTTGCGGAATTCCCACGCCCGGTCC
>MHQO01000062.1:0-1263 GCA_001820675.1 Candidatus Sungbacteria bacterium RIFCSPLOWO2_01_FULL_47_10 | reverse complement strand
CTCCTGCCTCGATTAACTTTATCGTCCCTTCAGCGGTATCGACGTTTCCCGCCACAAGCGGCAATTTTTTCCCGAATGTCCTGCGAATTCTTTTAATGACGTCGATGAGCCGCTGTGAATTTCCTCGCGCGGTATCAACCAATATCACGTCGGCCCCGGCGCCAAGCAAATCCTTGATTTCGTCAAGCACGCCGTTTGAAATGCCAACACTGCTCCCGACCACAAGCCGTCCTTTTAAGTCCCTGGTTGCTTTTGGAAACGCGGTTGCCTTTTTTAAATCCTTGGCCGTGATAAGCCCGCGAATTCTCCCTTTTGCGTCAACCAGGGGCAATTTCTCTATCTTATATTTGAAAAGCATCTCCTTTGCTTTTTCCTGGCTCGTGCGGGGAGGAGCGGTGATAAGACCGGTTTTTTTCATAAGGGAGCCGATTTTTTTCGTATCATCCTCCTCAAACTGATAATCGCGATTTGAAAGAATTCCAATAAGTTTCTTTGTCTTCTCGTCAACCACCAGCAAGCTGGATATTTGATACGATCCCATGAGTTCTTTTGCGTGTCCGAGCGGCGCATCGGGTGCAAGGGTCAAAGGTTTCTCGATAACGCTTGAATCGGCCCGTTTTACCAGTTCGACTTCCTGGCGTCGTTTCTGAATAGGAAGAAACTGGTGAATAAAGCCGATTCCGCCGTGCCGCGCCATGGCAATCGCCATGTGGGACTCGGTCACCGTGTCCATGTTCGCGGAAACAATAGGGATCGTGACAAAAATCGACTGCGCGATATGGCCGCGCGTATCGCGGATCGCGGATCGCGACGGGATGTCGGAAAAAAGGTCAACAATCGTTACGTCCTCGAATGTCAAAGCAGGAGCAAGCGGCAGGCCCTTTTTTTCAAAATATTCTTCTATGGTTTTTTGTATTTCCCGATATTTCATACACGCACCATATCATTATAAATGCTCCGCAAGAAAACACAAAATAAAATGCGCCATGTTTGGACATGGAGCGAGTGGGGAAAAACGGCGCTTATTGACCGCCCCGCTGAACATAGCTTTTCACGAATTCCTCGGCATTTTCCTCGAGGATATCGTCGATTTCGTCAAGGAGCTTGTCGATATCTTCTTTTATCTTTTCTCCCTTTTTTTGAAGCTGGCCTGCCGCGTTCGGGTCGGTCGAGCCTTCCGGCGAATCGTCGCCGCCGCTTTTTTTCGTTTCTTTCTGCTTCTTTTGCTGTTTGGACATTTTGCCGCTCCTTTTGCGAAAAGAC
>MHQO01000061.1:13226-18433 GCA_001820675.1 Candidatus Sungbacteria bacterium RIFCSPLOWO2_01_FULL_47_10 | reverse complement strand
AAAAGGTTACCGAACCCTGACCGGATAGATCATAATTGGTGTTACCGTAGTCGTATATGAATACGACTACTAAAAAAGAGGTTTTTCTGGCGCACCTCAAGGAATACCTTAAAGCGCCGAGAACAGAAAAAAGTAAAATTCTCGACGGACTTCAGATGGTCACGGACATTCATCGCAAGGTCGGTGGTTTCTTCAAAGTACGCCGCGGCCGAAAAGGACTGTCCGCAACGACGCCGAGCGCCTTGAAAAGATTGATCCCGATATTCACCGGGCCGTGGCAGGATAAGCCTCCGGGATTCGGACAGGTTGATACGGTGGTCCATTGCGGCTCAAGCCTCCTCGGAGATATGGCCCATACGCTCAATTATGTCGAGGAACGCAACGGCCATGTTATTCGAAAAGTGGTCGGCTACCGGCGGTTTGATTGTCCCGAAGCGGTTGATGCGCTCAATGAATTGTATGACGTTCTGACTCCGTATCTCATGCATTTCGTTGCGGTGCGCCGTACGCTGGAGAAAGAAAAAATTCAGTCGAAGTATCGGCGTACATATGAACAGAAACCGAAAACTCCCTATCAACGAGTCCTCGAACATCCGCTCATTGATGAATCGGTAAAGGAAAAGCTTCGCAAAGAACATAAAACCCTTAACCCTCTTGCCATGAAACATGAAATTGAAAAGCGGCTTGAGAGGGTATATGCTGTTCAAAAACGGCACGGAAAATCCAACATATGAATCTATGCCTTCGGTAACACTTTATTTTGATCTATAGCGGAAAAAGCGCCTGTTCTATCAGGCGCGCATAAGAAGGTCGTTCAGCATTTCGTTTTTACAGTATCGTTCCTGAGCAACAAGCCCTATTTTCAAGTCGTCAGGCCCAAGATATGCGGATGCGGCCCGTTTTATGTCCTCTTTTGTCACCATATTGATTTTTTCTTTAAATTCTTCGAATGAAACCGCGCGTCCCAAAAGCAGTTCGTTTTCGCCATATTCTTCCGCAACCTCGTCACTTTCTTCAAAACGCACTTCACGCCGTCCGATTAAGAATTTCTTTACAAACGCCAACTCACCATCTTCAATGTATTTCTCGCGAATCTTTTTGTATTCAGCCAAAACAACTTCTATTGATTTGGCAATAGCGCTATTTCTTGTACCCCACATTGTTATTGTGTATCCGGCTTCCTGATAGAACACATTTGATGTGCCGATGCCGTATGCGAGCCCCCGCGTTTCCCGGACATCCTGCCACAGCCGCGAACTTTGTCCGCCTCCCAAAAGAGCAAGGAGAACGTAGAGTGCATATTCATCCTCATTCCCATATCCGGGGGCGGGAGAAGCCAGGACGATTCCCGCCTGCTCTTTTTCCCTTCTGGGGACCAAACAGATGCGCTCTCCCGGTGACTGGTGTCGATCAAATGGCGCCCAGCGGGAAATTTCCGCGGGAACCATTGACCCGAAACGGCGTTCCGCCTCATTAAAAATGGCATCGCCCCGAATATTGCCGGCGACGGAGATGACCATGTTGTTCGGCCGATAGTATGCGGTTTGATATCGCAAAAGATCGTTTCGTGAGATGCTCCAGATGGTTTCCTCGTTTCCGATAATGGGATACCCGAGCGGATGATTCGGAAAAAAAACACGTTCAAACATGCTTTTAAAAAGGAGTTGTGGTGGATTGTCTAAATCCCTCCGCAATTCCTCCAAAACAACATTTTTCTCGCGTTCAATTTCTTCTTCAGGAAAGCGGCTGTGACACAACATATCTTCAAGAACATCAAAGCCGAGATTGCCGGCAGAAACGCCATGCTTCACATAAAAAGAAATTTCCTCTTTTCCTGTCGCGGCATTGTTCACTCCGCCGCACTCTTCAACGGCATGCGCAATATCAAGCGACGTTTTGTATTTTTTACCGCCCTTGAAGAATATATGTTCCATAAAATGGGCAAGTCCCATTTTCTCTTTCGAATCAACGCGCGATCCTCCGCGCACGAACACAATAACCGATATGGTTGGCGCATGTGCAACCGGAACGGCGACCACGCGAAGCCCGTTTGAAAGGATATGCCGCTCGCATTCAAACACGGTGACGTCCTTTTTGGTTATAAAGAAGCTGTCTCAACGGTAGCGCACGCATTGAAAAAGAGCAAGATTTACGGTACCATCAACAAATTGCGAATCTTTTGCGAATATATGAACGGAACGATTCGTAGATTCGATTTCGATTCGTTATGTGTTGATGATAATATGTTCCATCGAAACAAGTTGTGATGAAACCGCAATCGCGATTGCGGAGTTTTCCGGTTCCAAAAAAAGACCGGCGCTTCGCGTTCTGTCGCATATCGTTTCTTCACAGGTGAAGCTTCACGCGAAATTCGGAGGAGTTGTGCCGAACTTGGCAAAGCGGGAACATGAGAAAAATCTTGTCCCCATATTGCTCAGGGCATTAACGGAAGCAAGATTTTCAAATTCCGGATTCCAAAATCCAAATTACAAACAAAAACAAAAATCCAAAATTCAAAAACTGGAAAAAATTCTTGAAAGAGAACAGGAATTATTGAAAAAATTCAAAAAATATATTATGCCGTTACAACCCCCGCCGGTTGACGCAATCGCGGTAACAGAGGGGCCGGGACTCGCCCCGGCGCTTTGGGTCGGCCTGAATTTTGCAAAAGCGCTTTCGGCGCTTTGGAATAAGCCGATCGTTCCGGTGAATCATATGGCCGGACATCTCTACTCGGCTCTTATCCAAAAAAAATCTGACCTACAGCCTACAGCCTACAACCTGCAACCTATTGCGTTTCCGGCAATCGCATTGCTGGTCAGTGGCGGACACACGGAATTGGTACTGATGAAAAGCCATGAAAATTTTAGGGTGGTCGGAGAAACACTGGATGACGCCGCGGGAGAGGTATTCGACAAGGTCGCGCGGATGCTCGGGCTTGGGTATCCGGGGGGTCCGGCTATTTCCGCATTGGCAGAAATGGAAATTCCAATTTCCAATTTCCAAATCACAAAAAAATTCAAAATTCAAAATTCAAAAAAACAATTAAAACTGCCGCGACCGATGATAAATTCCAAAGACTACAATTTTTCATTCTCCGGACTGAAAACTGCGGTTTTATATTTTCTTCAAGGCAATCCGGAATTTTTGAAATCAAAGCGCGCTAAATCTGCGGTCGCGCGCGAATTCCAAAATGCCGTCGTCGATGTGCTTATTTCAAAAACAATCCGCGCGGCAAATGAGCATCGCGCAAAAACCGTTCTGCTGGGCGGGGGTGTTGCAGCAAATGAATTGTTAAGGAAGCGACTCGACGAATTCGTAGCAAGGGATCTTCCACATGCCACACTCCGCATTCCACGGTCCGATCTTACCGGCGACAACGCCCTTATGATCGCGCTTGCGGCGTACTTCGGAAAGAAAAAACCGATGAAAAATTTGCAAAAAGTCGCCGCATATGCTAATCTGCGATTAAGTTAAACGCGTTGAATCAAGAAAATTTTTTTAAAAACATAATAATGCCCCGTGCGTTGCTCCAATTTATATTCTCTAATTCGCTCGAATTAGAGAATATCAGGCGGAAACACGGAGAAAAATGAGAGAGAAAGAATTGGAAAAAATTCTCAAGGCACTCGCGAATCAGCGGCGTTTGAGAATCATCAGGCTGCTTTTCAAACGGAAGGAATTGCCGGTTGCGGATATCGCGGAGAGCATCGGTCTTTCATTCAAAGCGACCTCAAAACATGTAAATATTCTTCATCATGTGGATATTCTTGAGCGAAGGCAGGAGAGTCTTACGGTTTATTATCGTCTCGCAAAACCGTTGCCTCCCGTTGCCAAATGCCTCGCGCCGTTTGTCTCTAATTCGCGCGAATAAGAGAATTTCTTTCTTTCGCAGTTCGGTGCGCAAAGCTGCCGATAATTTATTTTTATTCATAATGCATTCCGTGCCGATAATTCTGTTTTTCTTTTACCCTAAATCCGTTCCCATAGAGGAATCAATCGGAAAAATAAAAAGCTCCGAAAATATCGGAGCGGAACCGAATCCGCGGTTATCGCAGGATTGGTTCGATTGCAGGAATCAGGAGGTCGAGCAATTCCAACGAAGTGTTTTCGGGCGGAGCATCAACAAGACGGTGGCATCGGTGCTCTTCGTCATTCATAACGATTATACCGCAAAGAACGCATTCTTTCATTTTTCTTCCTTTTGTTTTGTTTCACGTCTTTCGACATATCTTTTATCAATCCTCAGAATGCAATCCTCACATAAATCAAGCACCCCATCCCCTCTCCAATAAACTGTCTCGCTTGCTTCATTTGCTCCGCAGATTTGGCACATAATTATTCCTTGTCGAGGTACGGCGGCGGGAACGTAGTTTTACTGGCGCGCAGACCAACAGTTCGCTTCCTTGTCCAATGTCGGAGGTTGTCGATCCATCCGACTTTGCTGTCGGTACCCGACATGCGAAGGCCGGAGAACGGCTGGAGGTTCACCATGGCCGCAGTCGTCCGATCGTCATACATATTCCCGACCGCGAAACGAAGTTTATGAAGCATTTCACAGAGCTCAAACACGTCATTCGTCTGCACCGCACCCGTAAGGCCGTATTCGGATGTTTCGTCAAAAAGCGATACGGCTTCTTTTTCAAAACGTTCTTTCCGGAGAACACAAACCGTCACGACGGGTCCGAAAATTTCCTCTTCCATTGTGCGGTATTTCGGGTTTCCGGTAACGATGACAGTCGGGCGAATAAACCAGCCGTTTGGAGGGTTCGTCTGATTCGTTTCGTGTCCCACAACCTCCCAAACATCGTCGGACGTTCCCTTCCCCTCCAAAACGCGCGCCTCATTGATATACTTCAAAATCTTGCCATATTCCCGCTCGTTAATGACAGCGCCCATAAAATTCCGAAAATCGGCGACATCTCCCACGCGAATCGAGTACATGATGGCATGAAGGGGCGGTCGCACATTCGACCACATGGATAAGGTCATATAGACGCGGGAGGTTGAGGAGCACTTTCTTCCTTGTGCCCCGAACGCTCCGACTGCAATTGAGATTGCCGTCTGCTGGGGGTTCGCGTCATCCCGCACCAGAATCGCGTCCTTGCCGCCGGTTTCACCAACAATTTCGGGATAAATCCGATATTTTTTTGACGCGACATTGTTGCCGATCACTCCCCACATCGCATTGAACGTATCGGTGCCTC
>MHQO01000061.1:0-13207 GCA_001820675.1 Candidatus Sungbacteria bacterium RIFCSPLOWO2_01_FULL_47_10 | reverse complement strand
AAACATTCTGTGATTCATGACAATCTCACCGATCATCTTCGAGTCGCCGTATAATACCGACATCACGTCGTGCGGAAGACGCGCCTCGAGCAGAATTTTCAGGAACAGATTGAACGAGTACACGACATCCGAAGACGGCTTTGCGACAACCACATTACCCATGATGAGGGGGGCGGTGCATAAATTTCCGTTGATTGCGATGAAATTATTCGGAGAGACGGAAAAAACGAATCCTTCGAGCGGAAGGCAGTCAAGCATATTTAATGTATCGCGATTCGAATCCGGCTGTTCCTGATAAATCAGATAGGCATAATACGTATTGAAATTCAGGAAATCGATAAGTTCCTCCACGTCGATTGATGCCTCGAACGGGCTTTTCGAATAGTCCTCCATGACCGCGGCAACCATTTGGTGGCGATATTTTGTTTCGATGAGGCGTGCTGCGGTACGGAAAATATGCATCCTGACCCACCAGGGAATCTGCGACCACCGTTCGCGCGCATTCAATACCGTATCGATCGCGGCAACAACGTGCCTTTCGGATGCGGCAGAATATGTGCCGAGAATCCTGGTGTTGTCGTGCGGCACACGGCACAGCAGTTCCTTACTTGCAACAACGGGACCGTTGATCCAAAGCGGACAATGATCATAGAGGGCTTGTGACTTTGTCCTCTCGCGAAGTTTCCGAATCTCTAAAACAAGGGCGTCTCTTTCTTTTGACCCTTTTTGATACCCGACAAACGGAGTATTTTCCGGCTTGGGAATCTCCGTCACCGCGTTAAACATCAGTGCCATGTTTTTTCTCCTGGTTTTTTGGTTTTCAAGGGGCCTTTTTTGTGGCATAATAGGCATGCGAATTGCGCGTATCACCCGTTTCAAAGTGACACCGCGCAGTTGATGCTCTATCGATGCCTTGTAGTTATCCTGTAACAATAATCCTTATGAAAAGTCAAGACCTTCAAAAACAAATATTCGAGCTTCCCCCGCACTATGACTGGAAAGAGGTTGAGGAACGGATATGTGCGGTCTGGGAAAAAACGGGATATTTTAACCCCGACAATCTGCCCGAACGGCACCAAAAACCCTTCTCGATCATCATGCCTCCGCCGAACGTAACCGGCGTTCTTCATATCGGCCATTCGTTAATGCTCACAATCGAGGATATTCTTATCCGCTTCGAGCGCATGCGCGGCAAAAAAACGTTATGGCTGCCTGGCACGGATCATGCCGCGATTGCGACACAATCAAAAGTGGAATCCATTATATATAAGGAAGAGGGAAAGACCCGTTATGATTATGGCCGCGAAGAATTCCTCAAAAAAGTCGAGGCATATGCGAAAGATTCGCATGATACGATCGTTTCTCAAATCAGGAAGATGGGGTCATCCTGCGATTGGTCGCGCGAGGCATATACGCTCGATGAAATGCGAAGCCGGGCGGTGGGCGAAGCGTTTAAGAGAATGTATGACGGCGGAATAATTTCTCGCGGAAAACGGATCGTAAACTGGGACCCGAAACTTCAGACAACCGTATCGGATGATGAAATAGAATGGAAGGAAGAAAAAATTCCTTTTTATTATGTACGGTACGGCCCGTTTACGATCGCAACGGCGCGGCCTGAAACGAAGTTCGGCGATAAATATGTTGTGATGCATCCGGACGACGAGCGGTATTCGAAATATACGCACGGGCAAAAACTTGACGTCGAATGGATCAACGGCGTGATCGCGGCAACCGTCATTAAAGATCCGGCGGTTGACATGTCGTTCGGAACGGGTGTTATGACCATTACCCCGTGGCACGACGCGGCGGATTTTGACATCGCCAAACGGCATGGCCTTGATTTCGAACAGATCATTGATTTCGACGGAAAATTGCTTCCGGTCGCGGGAGAATTTGCGGGAGCGCATATAAAAAAAGCGAGGCCGCTCATCGTTGAAAAGCTGAAATCAAAAGGTCTTATTGAAAAAATCGACGGGGAATATATTCATCGCATCGCGGCGAATTCCCGGGGAGGCGGAATCATCGAGCCGCAGATAAAAGAACAATGGTTCGTGAACGTGAATGCCAAATTCTCCGCCGGAAGCGGATCTGCCTCCGGCAGAAAAAAGCAGAACTCAAAATTACACAGCACCAAAGACGGCGAGGAAACCACCGTGAAAGAAATAATGAAATCAGTCGTTGAATCGGGAGAAATCAAAATCATCCCCGAGCACTTCGAGAAAATTTATTACCACTGGATTGATAATCTCCGCGACTGGTGCATATCGCGCCAGATTTGGTACGGGCACAGGATTCCGGTGTGGTACCACGAGCCAAAATGCGTGCCCAAACCGAGACGAGAAGATGATTGCGGCAGGTGTAAAGAGGTTGTGGTCTCGGCGGAAAAACCGGTGTGTAATTTTTGCGACGGAGAATATGTCCAAGACTCGGATACGCTTGATACTTGGTTTTCTTCGGGACTTTGGACGTTTTCCACGCTCGGATGGCCCGCATTCGCGGATACCGCTATGGCGGGTAAACCCGGCCGAGAAAATGATCTTGCGAATTACCACCCCACCGACGTGATGGAGACAGGATATGATATTCTCTTTTTCTGGATCGCGCGGATGATTCTTATGACAACATATTTTTTGGGAGAAGTGCCGTTTCATACCGTGTATCTGCACGGAATCGTTCGGGACGCAGAGCGCCAGAAAATGTCGAAGTCAAAAGGGAACGTAATTGCTCCTCTTGCCATGAGCGAGAAATACGGCACGGATGCGCTCCGCATTGCCCTTGTGTTCGCAACGGCCGCGGGAAACGACATTTCGCTTCAGGAGGACCGCATTCGTGGAATGAAGCATTTTTCGAATAAGCTCTGGAATATCGCGCGGTTTGTGCTGGCAAGAATTGGAGATGCGGAAATTGCCGCCGACACAGCCAATCCGCCCCCGGCAATAACGGGCGCGGATCGCGATATACTGAAAAAAATGAAAGAAACCATCAGCGAGGTTAATTCTTCGCTTGAAGATTTTTCCCTCCATCGGGCGGCCCAGGCCATATATGATTTCACGTGGCATGAATTCGCGGACACATATGTAGAGGAAAGCAAAAAACAGTTGGATGATGAAGCAGTGCAACAAAATACGAAACGCTTACTATTGCATGTTCTCGCGAACACGCTCAAACTCCTTCACCCTTTTATGCCGTTTATCACGGAAGAAATATGGTCGAAAATGCCGATCCGCGACAAAAAAATGCTTATGATAGAACAATGGCCGCGTTAATGTGCTAATTTACACGAATATGGCAAGAATAGTACCGATGTTTGCGATTCGCGAAAATTCGTGCCAAAATTCGTGATCATTCGCGATGCAGAAGGTAAACGGACAACTTATCACCCTCGTCATGGGGCAGGCAAAACGCGCCCCAAAAGGTGAAGCGATCGAATTCAAATCGCTTAAGAGCGCTCCGCATTATTTTGAGGAGATCATTCCGAAGCAGTTTTTGGTTGCATCTGAAAAACAGTCAATTCCGGAATATAACGGCCTTCCGGCGCAGGAAGTCGAATATTCGATCAAAATGTATGCGCCGGATATATTGATTATTGAGGCGGTCGTAAATCTTGAGGATGTATTTGCGGAAAATGTGTTGTCACTTCAGGATTCTCTTCTGGAAAATTGCTATAAGATATTTGAACGAAGACGCGGAAAAAAGGAAGTAACGGAGGAGTATTCTGTTATCGCGGTCGGGAAGTATTCCGGAGGGCCGGAGCAATTTTTTTCGATGTCCGATAAAATCGCGGGCTTCCTTAAGTCCGAGACGCTTCCGCTCGACAAAAAAGAAATCAAATCAACGCTTGCCACCTCCATCAAGTACGCAAAAAATGATTTGGTCATTATCGACTGGGACGGCGCGTTCATTTTCGACCCCGAAGGAGATTTTGCCTCGACAATCGAGCTTTTGGAGCTTGCCAATTACCAGCTCCTGCGGTATCGTATTCTCGACTCATTCTTCGAGGGGAGATTGAAGCATGTTGCGGATGTGTTTGCGCGGGCCCAGCAAAAAACATATTTATTCGGCGGTGTCGAAATTCGGAACGCGCTAAAGACCATCATCGAGGTGCGCGCAACATCGCTTTCGGAATTTTTGAGTCTTGACCGCGATATCAAATTGATTGGGGATTGGTATTCTGCGCGGCTGTATGACATGGCGGGGGCTAAATTCAAATTTTCAGAATGGAGAACGCAGATAAAAGACAAGCTTGAAGCACTTGAAGACATTTATTCGATCGCGTCAGAACGATTCAGTCTTTCGTGGGAACGGATCGAGCTTATTGGATGGTTTGTCCTTTTATTCGGATGGACGATCATCCTGATTGCGGATTTATATTTCGCATTTATCGGAACGAGATAAGCGAAACAATGCCGCACGGCGCAGGGAAGAAACATAAGAAGTGCCATATAAACAACGCTTTGTGAAGGGTCATATAATTGGAAAAATTTATTGGAGCTTTTGTTTTGCTCAATTAGAATAATATTATGCATAACAAGGAGAATAATTTCGCTTTTATAGATAATACTAACGTACATAAGGGCATTCAGATGCTTGGGTGGAAGTTGGATTTAACAAAATTCAGAAAACTTCTTGCGGAGCGATACGGCGTTACCCGCGCCTATATGTTTATAGGATACCTTGCCGGCAATCAGGATATGTATCGTGATTTTCAGAATATGGGGTATACATTGATTTTCAAACCGACGCTACCCAATAAAAATGGAGAAGTAAAAGGTAATTGTGACGCGGAGTTGGTGTTACAAGCCATGATTGACCTTAATGAATACAGAAAAGCCGTGATTGTCACGGGTGACGGCGATTTTCAATGTCTCGTGAAATATTTGAGAAAAATTGAAAAATTGGGTTATGTCATCAGCCCCAACAGTAAGTGGTGCTCAATCCTGTTAAAACGCGAGGCGAGGAGTAGCCATGTATTTATTGAGGAAATGAGATCAAAATTGGAGTTAAAATGAAAAGGGCCCCTAACGGGACGAACCCACCAAGGGACCTTTTCGTATTGATGCTCCTAGTATAGCAAATTGAGGACCGTTGTCAACGGCTGGGGATAACGAGTTTTCCAAGCTGAAATGCCATGGAAGATAAAACCAAAATATTACTATTTGATTTCGATGGGGTGATAGTCAACACATTCGATATTTCGTATCGAATTACGAAGACAATCGTTCCTAATCTTCCGGATGAAGACGGGTTTCGCGGCTGGTTTGACGGCAACATCTTATATAATGAGGATATAAAACTAAACAATGCGAAAATTGATGAGAACACTCCGTTTTTCAAGACATATATCCCGCTTCTCATGGAGTTGGAGCCGGCAAAAGGGATGATTGAAGCGATCAAGGAATTACATACAAATCATCGCATGGTGGTTATTTCTTCGTCAATAAGCAGTCCGATTAAGAATTATCTCATCAAGCACGACCTTTCGCGGCATTTCGATAAGATTTACGGAGGTGACATCCACAAAAGCAAACGTGTCAAGGTTCGGATGGTTTTTGAAGAGTTTAATGCGGGTCCAGAGGATTGTATATTTATTACGGATACACTTGGAGACATGCGAGAAGCCAGAAAGGCGGGAATCAAATCGGTCGGCGTGACATGGGGATTTCAAAAAATTGAGGCATTGCAGAAGGGCGATCCAATTGCTATAGTAAATTCTCCCGGAGATCTTCTTGCGTTGTTGAAAGAACAATGAAATAGGGATTGGTATTCTGCGCGGCTGTATGACATGGCGGGGGCTAAATTCAAATTTTCCGAATGGAGATCGCAGATTAAAGACAAGCTTGAGGCGCTTGAAGACATTTATTCGATCGCGACTGAACGGTTCAGTCTTTCGTGGGAACGGATCGAGCTTATTGGATGGTTCGTTTTGCTTTTCGGCTGGACAATTCTTTTAATTTTTGATTTGTATTTTGCCTTTATCGGAAAGTGACAAAACAGTATAAAAAATATTTTAATAGGTAACCGGCAGGAATCCTTGCGGCGTTTCACTTGTTGCAAGCGACGCACAAAAGATTCTTGTCGTTAAAAATAACAATGGAAACAGAACGCGAGCGCGAGTCAGGACAAGCCGAAGTTCATAAGAATAGCGATGAGTTAACTCTTGACGGACTGCAACGCGCCTCTGAAGAACTTCGGCAAAAAGTCGCAGAAATGGAAACACAAAAAAAGAAACATATTGAAACACAAATCTCGGAACACGATGCCTTAATTGAGGAAGCGCGAAAAAGACAAACACTTTCGGACAAAGCCAATGACACAGTTGAATATTTCCGGGCAGTAAATGAAAATGGCCTTCTTGACGAAGAGGGTAAGGCAAAACTTAAAGAGCTTGAAAAACAGGTGGTTTCAATCGAGAGTGATCTTGGGCATATAAACAACCGCATTAAATCAATATACGAGCAGCCGGAAATCGGTACACGGATTGTTGAGTCGGCAGAAATGGAAAAGAGCGCGCGCACAGCAGAAGAAGCATATGAAAAGGCGGTTAAGGAACTTGAACTCGAAACAGATAAATTAGAAGAGGTGATTATTAACCATGCGCAACAAACCGAAGATATAAAACACAAAATCTATGAAAATGGGGCAGTTGTTCGGGAAACAGGAGCTATTGTCTACAATATTCTAAATGATGCGCGCGGTGTGTTAAGGAATAAGCCAGCAATGAAAAACGAATTAATATATCATGGATCAGAATCGCCAAGGGAGCTTATCGCAAGATTAAAGCAGAGACGAAAGGAGCTTGGCTTATTTCAAGGGAGAGAAAAAGCGGCGATTGACCTCGTACTAAAACACGAAAAAGAATTTGAAGCGGCGACTGCCGCACAACAGCAGGATGATGCATTAAATAATACATTCGCGGAGCTGGTTAGGGCATCGGAACTTACGAGACGCTACCGCGAGCTTATGGACAAGGCCAAAATTGTTGATACTAGATTTACAAATATAAAAGGTACGCGAATGCTGGTTGTAAATCATCTAAGTTATCGACTTCGCGAGAACCTGCTTAAAGAAGGAGGAGAACAAGCTGAAAGAATACATTGGAAGAAAGAGATTTTAAATACTATTTACCGGAACTCTGAAAAAAGATAACGGATACGTTATTTTTCTGCAGTATCTTTCGATAATATCAGGACAGGTATACGCTTTGGGGTTCACTATTTTATTCGGGGTGTAGTATACCGGCAGTACGCACGTTCACCCTGTTAGAAATCGTCGGGATGTAGTATACCGGCAGTACGTACGCTTCGGGTGCGTAAAGACTGGGTTCGATTCCCAGCATCCCGAAAAGTAGATTTCTAATGGGGCAAGGGTGCGTGAAGACAGAGTTCAACCTGTGGTGAGTCGTATCGAACCATTCTCTGCACCCCGGTTTAGTTGTTAACGGGAGCGCCATTTTGCTCACATTAAAAATTTTCCGCCCATAGCCCCGCCTTCGCTAATGCTATGGCGAGCAGGTCAATTGACAGAGTCCCGATTCTGTGTCCGCCTCTAGCTCAATTGGTAGAGCAGCTCCCTCTTAAGGAGACGGTTCCGAGTTCGAGTCTCGGGGGGCGGACACAGAATCGAGGATCCTCAATTCTTCTTTGTTTTATAATTACTGTAAAAATCGGGACAGCTCCCTCTTAATAAGCCCCGACCTTATACAAGGTCGGGGCTTGAATTTTTTGAATGTTTCGCAATCAGGCGGTCTTTTTCAGCGGCAGGGTAATGAAAAATATCGTTCCCCGCTCCGGAGTCGAGATAAAGTCAATTTTTCCCCCCGCGTTTTCAATAATTTCCCGGGCGGTAAAAAGGCCGAGGCCTGACCCGTCCGGCTGGAGGAGGAGCGCATTTTTCCCGCGGAAGAATTTTTTGAACATAAGCGGGGTGTCTTCGGGAAGGATCCCGATGCCCGTGTCCTGCACGCGGATGATCGCAGAAGCTCCTTCCTTCCGCAAGGAAATAATAACGCGCCCCCCGGGAGTATATCGAATCGCATTATCAATGACGTTTTTGATTGCCGATGTGAGTTTGTCCTTGTTTCCGCCGAGAAAAATTTCCTGTTCCGGCCCCTCAAAAGACAATGTCACGTTTTTTTCACGCGCAACGCCGCCGAGCACATTGACAATTTCAAGAATCAGTTCCGCAAGCTGAACTGTTTTTAATTCTGATGCATAGTCCGTTGCGGTTTTGTCTTTTTGTGAAAGCGCTTTGTTGATATCCGCTACCGTTTCAACAATCCGGTTTACCCCCTTGAGGATCATGGAAATCATGTCGCGGTTTTCTTTTTCGATGCCTTCTGCCGAAAGGAGCGATTCAAGCCCCCAGCGCACTTCGGCCAACGGTGTATTCAACTGGTGCGACGTGACGGTCATGAATTCCGTTTTTGCCCGTTCAATTTTAATAAGGTCCTGATATTGGCTCCTGATTTTTTCTATTTCCCTGTCGGATCGAAACGTAAAACGAATAATACGAAAAAGGGTTATGACATATATGATAAGAATGCCGAGAATCGCCCCGGCAAGTAGCGGGGGTTTAAGAGAAAGCGCCGTAATCCCTCCGGCGGCAAGAAGGGATGCTGTTCCGAATACGACTATAATAAGTGTCTGAAAATCCAATGTTCGGGCTTCACTCCCGCCGGTCGGCGTGACGCGCACCATAAATATAACGCTTGCCGCAACGAGAATTCCTACGAGCGCGAGCGCCGAGGCAATGAACCCGGGTTTAATCTGAATGAAGGGCAGGAAGTAAAAAGACGCGATATATGCGATTCCCGTCCAAAACCCAATAAAGAGGAATAGTGAAACAAGGCGGGACATGGCGCCCCGTCGGGAGATTGGGAGAGACCCGTTCTCGTTCGTTTTGTTGTTTTCTCCTTGCCCGGATTGAGAATCAGTAACCATGGTTTTTTTATTCGGTGTGTTTAACGTCGCATCCCGCGGCGGGATTTGCCAAAAGCCGTTCTTCGGAAATTTCTTTGCCGCATTTTTCGCAAACCCCATAGCCGTCTTTTTCCATTCTGCCAAGCGCATCGTTTACCTCTTTCAGGCGCGACTCAAGGACGAATTCCCGCGAAGTGAGATTCTCGTATTCCTCAACCTCGTCTGCCTGTTCTTCAAGGGAAGAGCTTGAAAGATCTTGGGCCTGGGCCATGTCGGGATACACCGTATCCCAATCTCCTTTCATGTCCGGGTCTTTTTTCGCAAAAGAAGAAAGCTCGTCCTCCAGAAGTTTTTTTTCTTCCAAAAGTTTTTGTTTTAGTTCGTTCAATAATTTCTTGTCCATAACGCGGATAGGCACGGATTTTTTACAGACCCGCACGGATCACAGATATCCTCATGCGAACCTGTGATCCGTGTAAATCTGTCCTCCGTCTGTGTCAATCTGTTACATGTCTGCTATAAAGGATACCATGAAACACTCCGAGCGGCAATATTGTCAAATTCGCAAAGCGTGGTACAATCCCCAACAATCAGAGGTCTTTGAAAATCGTCAAAAGGAGGCAGGAATGCCTGCAAAACACCCGACGGATATTCCCGAACAGCTTCCGGCTATTTTTTCACAAGTCGTATGTTTTCCGGAAAGAGCAATTCAGTACGTTATTCCGGCGAGTGTAAGTAACGTCGTGGCAGTATCCCGCTCGATGATTTTGCTTCCGTATTTTTATGACGAAGACAGCACCAATGAAAACAGTGCGGAATTTGGAATGGTCTGCCGGGTCAGTCCGACAACCCGAAATACACACCCGGGAAGAAGCGTAGTAAGCGTGAATGTTTCCTTCCGGCATCGCTGTCGTATCGAACGAGCGGAAACGATATATCCGGAAAATGGCGAACCCGCATACAAGCTTGCGTATTGGGAAAAGCTTGAAGATGCCCCAGTTGATGAAGAAACATGGAATTCTGCAAATGTACCCGGTCGCCTAAAGGGGCTTTTTTCGCTCATACAGGAGTATGACGATCTTTTTTCGCAGTTACTGCCTGTCTTCGGCGCCCCGGTGTCTCACTCACTTTTTGAAAGCGCGCAAAAATTGCTCAAAAATACAAACCGCTCAACATTAGCACGGACTCTTGATATGACTGCGAACATTCTGACCTCAAAAAACCGGCAATATGCGCAGGAGATCCTGCAACAAGTGCGGTCGCGAAGCGAGAATCCGTTCGGCTTTTCCGCAAGCATTCCGTCTCTTACCCGCGAACTTGCGGAACTTATTGCCGAGCGCTCCGTCCTTGCCCGGCTTGAAAAACTTGAAACACTGTTTAAGGCGGATGTCGAAACAATAAAAAAAGCTATTACTGCGATTGCGGAAGTTGGTGGACGGTCTCAGTCGGGACAGTCGAATTCATGGAAAGAGCAGTATGAACAAAAGAAAAACAACATGCCTGAAGACGCCAAAAAAGAAGTGGAAAAAGAGATTGATCGCATTGGCCGCATGAATCCGCAATCGGCGGAATACAGCATGGCGGCCACCTATCTTGATTGGGCGCTCAACCTGCCCTGGAATGACTATACGGTTGACAACGAAGACACGCGCGAAATTCCGCGAATTCTCGATCAAGACCACCACGGCCTTCCAAAACCCAAACAGCGCGTAATAGAGTTCATTGCGGCAAAATCGTTCAACTCCGGCATTGACAATCCGATCCTCTGCTTTATCGGTCCGCCTGGCGTTGGCAAAACATCTCTCGGAAAGTCAATCGCCCGCGCCCTCGGCAGGAAATTTTGGAGAATCTCTGTGGGGGGCATTCACGACGAATCGGAGATTCGCGGCCACCGGAGGACGTACGTCGGAGCGGAGCCGGGCAGAATTATCAGCACGATGCGAAGAGTCGGAAAACGGAATCCTGTTTTTATGATCGATGAGATCGATAAACTCTTCGGCGGAGGCGCCCAAGGAAGCGCCCGAGACGCGATGCTTGAGGTCCTTGACCCGGAACAATACCATAATTTCGTCGATAACTATCTCGAATTCGGCTTCGACCTTTCGTCAATCCTTTTTATTACCACGGCGAACAACATAGAATCGATTCCTCCCGCGCTTCGTGATCGTATGGAATTTATCTTTTTTCCGAGCTATAACCATAACGAAAAGAAACATATTGCGCGCGAGTTTTTGATTCCAAAACAGCTTGCGCGGCACGGATTGACGCCCGATTCAAAAATGTTCCGTGACGGTCTGCTTGAGGCCGTCACAGTCAATATCACGGATTCGGTGCTTGACGTTCTCATTGGTGAAATGACATTCGAGGCGGGAGTTCGCGAATTGGACAGGGTCATCGGGAAAGTTATGAGAAAGGTTGTTTGGAAAATGAAAAACCAGAATTCTTCGCGCCAGCCCAATGTGGAACGCACTGATGTTGCGGCGGAAGACGGCGCTGTTTGGGAGATTAACGAACGGAATCTCTCGCTGTATATCGAGGATGCCGCGCGGATTTCAAAGAGGCACGCGTTGTCGGAAGATCCGCTCCCATGCGGTGTAGCACCCATAGTCGCCGTGTCGGACACGGGCGGCTCAATCTTCTACGTTGAAGCGGCTTATCGGAAATCGGAAAAGCGTGAAATCAAGATAACGGGATATAACCCTCACGACGAAAAGCTTGGCAGAATGCTTCGGGATTCCGCGCACAAGGCATGGGATTTCCTGTTTCGTGAAAGCGGCCTGCTGAACAACCTCGGCGTCGAGGAAAAAATCTATCTCCATATCACCTTCTCCAATGGCGGCATTGCAAAAGACGGTCCTTCCGCGGGGATATCGCTTGTTCTTGCTCTCTATTCAAAGTTCACAAACCAGCCGGTCAGACATGGGCTGGTTGCGACGGGAGAAAATACGCTTGCTCTCGGAAAAATTCTCCCGGTCGGAGGAATTACGAATAAAATCACCACGGCGGTCCGTGCGGGCGCAAAACAGTTTCTCATGCCAAGGGCAAATGAGGCGGAACTCGCCGATGTGCCCGAGGAAACAAAAAACCAAATTGAAATAATTCTCTGCGATTCTATGATTGATGCGCTGAAAGTTGCATTTCCGAATTGTCCGCGGCTTCACGACGCCATAAGCAATCAATAAAAGATGAGAGAAACATAACAATGAAGACGGTTTTATCGCCGTCTTTTTTCATTGGCAAAAAATCAAAAAAATGGTATGAAGAAAGGAGTGGAGGAGCATGATTAACCATTAACTTGAGCAGGCATATATATTATTAATCGCCTGTTTTGCGCAAATGAAAGCGCGTAAGGGCGGTGTACCATGACGAAAGCAGATCTCATTCAGGAGCTTATCGAAACCGGATATTTAAAAACACCGCGGATTATTGACGCATTTCAGAATATCGACCGCGTGGATTTTGTACCGGAACCGTTCAAGGGAGAGGCGTATGAAAATTACCCGTTATCGATCGGCGAAGGACAAACCATTTCCCAGCCCTTGACGGTTGCGTTCATGCTTGAGCTTCTAGAACCGAAACCGGGCGAAAAAATTCTTGATGTGGGCGCAGGGTCGGGGTGGCAAACGGCTTTACTTGCGCACATTGTTGCAAATCTCCGCAACGAAGGAGGTCAAAAAGGCATTGTAATCGCTGTGGAAAGACTTCAGGCGTTATGTGATTTTGCGACCAGAAATCTTGAGAAGTATAAATTTATTTCAAATAATATCATCCGATTTCACTGTGTTGATGCAACCGGCGGCTTTCCGGATGAAGCGCCGTTCGATAAAATAATTGCCGCGGCATCTGCCCGGCAAGATATTCCGTTTGAATGGAAAAAACAGCTGAAAATCGGAGGAAAAATTGTATCTCCAATCGACGGCTCATTGTGGCTTTTTGAAAAAGTCAACGAAACAAAGTGGGAAGAACAGGAATTTCCCGGGTTCGTGTTCGTGCCGCTTGTGAGAGGATAAATTCAAATCACATGGAGGCGTTTAACAGACAGGTGTTAAAGTTAGTGATAATTCTTGTGCTGATGACAGCATATTTTTTTGCATATCTTTTTACTCCCCACGCTTCTTTTGAAGGATCGCGGACGGTTGAAATCGCAAAAGGCGACGGTTCCCGGACTGTCGCGGAAAAACTTAAGACGGAAGGAATTATCGGGTCGAAATGGATGTTTGTGGCTTATGCAACATTCTCCGGAAAAGCGGCACTGCTTAAACCGGGCAGTTTTGTTTTTTCATCGC
>MHQO01000060.1:8097-8370 GCA_001820675.1 Candidatus Sungbacteria bacterium RIFCSPLOWO2_01_FULL_47_10 | reverse complement strand
ATCGGTTTTATCGGCGCGGGCCTGATTTTTGTCCGCGGCGGAACTGTTCAGGGATTAACCACTGCCGCCGGAATCTGGACATCTGCAGCTGTGGGCATGGGGGTGGGTGTTCGTATGTATTCGATATCCATATTTGCCGCGTTTCTTGCGGTGTTTGTTTTGCGGGTGATGCGCTGGTTTGAGCCGTATTTTCATAAAGATGACGGAGAAGATCAGAAGCATGCGGCGCAATAGTCTACTTTCGCCTGCGTGTTTTTCGGGCGGAGGGAGCGC
>MHQO01000060.1:5460-8083 GCA_001820675.1 Candidatus Sungbacteria bacterium RIFCSPLOWO2_01_FULL_47_10 | reverse complement strand
ATTTTTTTCGTAATTTTTTGGCAAGACCCTACAGAAAATTTATTCAGGGAATGTTTCTTCTTTCGGGAACGATTATCGGGGTGGGGATGTTTGGCATCCCTTTTGTTTTTTCGCGCGCCGGCTTTTTTGTCGGGCTTGCGGAACTCGCGGTCCTGCTTGTTGTCATCACAATTATTCATCTGATGTATGGGGAAATCCTTCTTCGAACTGAAACAATTCACCGTCTGCCCGGTTATGTGAAACGGTATTTGGGTGCGAGAGCGAAGGCTTTTTCGACCGTTTCCTATGTTGTCGGTCTTTCGGGCTCTCTTCTTGCTTATGTTGTGATTGGCGGCCAGTTTCTCGGGGGCATATTCGATACAAATCCTTTTTTGGGGTCCTTTCTTTTTTGGGCGGCGGGCGGCATATTTATCTTTTTCAGCATCCGCCAGTCAGGCGCGTTCGATACCGTTTTAAACGCCGCACTCATCGGGTTCATTCTTTTTTTTGCGTTGAAGACACTGCCGTTTGCCCGATGGGAGTATCTTTCGATGGAAGGATCGGGCGATTTTTTTCTTCCGTACGGCGTGTTGCTTTTTTCCCTTGCAGGCGCTACCGCTGTTCCCGAAATCAGGGCACTTGCGGGAAAAAATTCCGGTCATCTTTTGAAACCGATTATCATTTTCGGCACTGCCCTTCCCGCCATTCTATACGCATTTTTTGCAGTATCCGTCGTAGGCATAAGCGGCCCGGCGACAAGCCAGGATGCCCTTTCGGGTCTTGGGGGCCTGATTTCACCCTCTTTGTTTTTATTGGGAGAAATTATCGGCGTTCTTGCTGTTTTTACATCGTTTATCATCATCGGCCTGACGTTGAAAGAAACATATCACTTTGATTGGGGAATGGGACACAGGGAGGCGTGGGCGCTTGCCTCGCTTCCTCCGTTTTTGCTGTTTGTGTTCGGAGTCAACCAGTTTATTGGCATCATTGGTTTTGTCGGGGCGATTACGGGCGGAATCGATGCCGTGTTAACCGCTTTTATATTTCTCAAGGCGAAGAAATTCGGTCTGCGCACCCCGGAATTTTCTCTTGCGATACCCCCGGCTGTTGTTTTCGGCGTTATCGCACTATTCATTTTTGGAATCGCAGGCGAATTTGCACTTTTATTTCTATGACGCACAAAAATGCCGAAGAAAAAAAAGATGGAAGGATTTCCCGTCCTTCGGTCAATAATCCGTTTTGGTCAATGAGTGTTGAGGAAACATTTGTTTCTTTGTACTCGCGCGTCGAGGGTCTTGCCACTGAAGAAGCAGATGCAAGAAGAACGCTTTTTGGGGCAAACACGGTTCGGGAAGACGGCGGGTTTTCACGGTTTTGGCTTTTTATCGGTCAGATCAAAAGTCCGCTGATATTGGTCCTTGTCGCGGCAGGATTGATTACGGGTTTTTTTGAGCATTGGGTTGATACGGCGGTAATTTTTGCGGCAGTTTTTGTAAACACCGCTCTTGGTTTTTGGCAGGAGTATAAGGCGGAAACCGCGCTTTCGCATCTTAAAACATATATTCGGACCCGTTCGCGCGTTCGCAGGAACGGAGTTGAGCGCGAAATCGACGCCGAGGAGCTTGTGCCAGGAGACGTTATCCGGATATCGCAAGGGGATCGTATTCCTGCCGACATTCGGATCACGTACGCGAATAATTTTGACGTTGACGAATCGATTCTCACCGGCGAGTCGCTTCCGGAAGCAAAATCCGCCGATCCGGTTGAAACGAGCATTCCTCTTGCCGACAGAACATCAATGGCATATGGCGGAACGCTTGCCGTGCAGGGCTTCGCCGACGCAATTGTTACCGCAACCGGCGAGAATACCGAATTCGGAAAAATAGCGGCAATGGTGCGGGAGCAAAAGTCATCGCGAACTCCTTTGCAGGATGCAATAGCGCGTTTCGTCGTACGGGCGGGATTCGTCCTTGCGTTTCTCATTTTTCTGCTTTTTATCTTTGGGATTGCGGTTGGGTATTCTTTGTTCGATATTTTTTTGATATCGGTCGCGGTTGCCGTATCCGCTGTTCCCGAAGGGCTCCCTATTGCCGTTACCGTCATCCTTGCGGTCGGTGTTCAGCGGCTTGCATCCCGAAAGGGAATTGTCAGAAAATTGCTCGCCGCAGAAACGCTTGGATCGACGAGCTTAATTCTTACGGATAAAACCGGGACGCTCACCGAGGCAAAAATGTCCCTTGCCGGAGTTATTCCCTATTCGTCGGGAAAAGAAGCAGAAGAGAAATTAATTTTAAAAGCGCTTGGCACTTTCGATGTTGTTCTTGAAAATCCGGATGATGATACGAAAAAATGGAAACTTGTCGGGCACCCTCTTGAGATTTCTCTTGTCGTGGGCGCCAGCAAAAGAGGAATTTTGTATCGGGACATCTTACGATCGCGGGAATTTCTCGATCGTCTGCCGTTTACCTCGGCGAATAAATTTTCCGCAAGCGTTACGCGCATCGATGGCCGCGTCGCCCTTATTCTTTTCGGGGCGCCTGATATTCTGCTTCCTTTTACCGGTCTTTCGGGAAAGGAAAAAGAGACCGTGATGAATCAAATCAACGAACGCGCGCTGAAAGGCGAGAGAATTTTGGGAGTTGCC
>MHQO01000060.1:4979-5410 GCA_001820675.1 Candidatus Sungbacteria bacterium RIFCSPLOWO2_01_FULL_47_10 | reverse complement strand
TTGGGAGTTGCCTCCCGCGTCGTTTCAAAAGAATATCATATTTCACGGGAGGCGCGCTTTGAAGGACTTTTTTTTGACGGTCTTATCACTTTTCGCGACCCACTGCGCCCGACAGCCCATGCCGCTATCAAGAGGATTGGCGATGCGGGCGTCAAAACCATTATTGTTACCGGCGATCATACGGGCACGGCCGAGGCAGTAGGGCGGGAACTCGGCATGATTGACGGCGGAGGGGCCGTGCTTTCCGGGGAAGACTTGAGGTTTCTTTCCCACGACGAACTATTTGAGAGGGCGGACAAGACGAGTATTTATGCGCGGGTATCTCCGGAGGATAAATTGATGCTTGCGAAATTATATAAAGAAAAAGGCGAAATTGTGGCAGTAACGGGAGACGGGGTTAACGATGCTCCTGCCCTGAAGGAGGCGCATAT
>MHQO01000060.1:378-4924 GCA_001820675.1 Candidatus Sungbacteria bacterium RIFCSPLOWO2_01_FULL_47_10 | reverse complement strand
CGCTTGTTGCCGCAATTGAAGAAGGAAGGCGGGCCGCCGATAATGTTCGAAAGGTGATCGTGTAC
Source organism: Candidatus Sungbacteria bacterium RIFCSPLOWO2_01_FULL_47_10 (assembly GCA_001820675.1). GTDB lineage: Bacteria > Patescibacteriota > Minisyncoccia > Sungbacterales > GWA2-42-14 > 2-01-FULL-47-10-A. Next base: position 4,859 of record MHQO01000060.1, on the reverse strand, counting down.
CTCCTGTCGGATGCGCTTGACGAACTTCTGCTCATCGGCGGATCGATCCTGGCCGGTCTTCCGCTTCCTATCACCGCCCTGCAAATCCTTTTTGTAAATTTTTTTTCAGACAGTTTTCCCGCAATCGCGCTTGCATTCGAAGACGGCATCGACGGTCTTGGCAAACGGCCCCGAAAACTGGCGAGGAACCTCTTTGATCCCGAAATGCGTTTTCTCATTTTGGTCATCGGATTTTTTTCTTCTGCGTTTCTTTTCTTCCTTTACTATTGGATGATAGCCGCAGGGTTTGCTCCGGAGCTTGTCCGCACGTTTATTTTTGCGTCTTTTTCCACCCACACGCTTTTTGTTGTTTTTTCCGTGCGGAGTCTTGAAAAAAGCATTCTTTCTTATAACCCTTTTTCAAATCGGTATCTTCTGGTGGGATCGGGAATCGGCGTTGGTCTGACCGCCTGTGCCATATACGTGCCGTGGTTTCAGAATATTCTTGGCACCTCCGCTCTTCCTTTTTTGTGGATTATGGGAGCGCTTGCGGTCAGCGCAATAAATATAACGGCAATTGAAATGGGTAAATCATTGTTTCGGAGGAAAAATATAAATAGTTGACTATGGCGACGGTAATCGAAATAACAATTTTAGGCGCGGCGTTATATATTCTTATCCGCGCAGGAGGAGCACTGGTGCGTACGATGACGGCAATGGCAAGATTTCTCCGCATTTCCGAATATGCTCTTTCATTTATTTTAATGGCGCTTGCGACATCATTGCCGGAACTCTTTATCGGCATAAGTTCGGCGGCGCGCAACGCCCCACTGTTATCTCTCGGCAACATTATCGGATCAAACGTGCTGAATGTAACGCTTGTTCTCGGCGCCGGAGTTATTGCCGCCGGGTCGTTGACAATCGGAAAGGATGCCGTGCGGGGAGAAATGGGGAAAATGTTCGCCCTGACTTTTGTTCCCGCGATTCTTCTTTTTGACGGCGAACTGTCGCGGGGGGACGGCGCGTTGCTTCTTCTGCTTTTTGTCGCATATCTTGTCCATTTGTTTTATTCGAATCGCGTCTCGCCGCCAGTTGACGGGTCGGCGGGGGAATTCGGCATTGGAGAGTTTATGAGGAGCTTTCTATTTTTTTTCGTGAATATTTTTCTTGTTATCGGGAGTTCGTGGTTTATTGTATACGAAGCGGAGCGTCTTGCTGCGGGGTTCGGCGTGCCGCTTTTTTTCATCGGGCTTTTTGTGATCTCTTTTGGAACAACCCTGCCGGAACTCGTTTTTAACATCCGCTCAAGCATGAGCGGATACGGGGAGATGTCCTTGGGAAATTCCCTCGGAAGTGTTATTTTTAATATATCAGGCATTCTCGGAATAGTTGCGATCATTCAGCCGGTGCACGTGGACGATCCGCTTCGAGCAGTTTCCGGGCTTGTTATCACCAGTATATTGATTTTTCTCATTCAGCTTGTTCTGTTGTTAAAAGGCGATATTTCACGCGGATATGGCATCGGACTTATCGCGATATCATTGCTTTTTCTTGGTATTGAGGCATTTTTATGAAAATTTTTTCGCATCGCTTTATCTTTTTATTTAAGAAATTTCTGGGGCTTTCGATTATTATTCTCGGTTTTATCGCAATGCTTATTCCGTTTGTTCCCGGCATTCTGTTGGTATTCGCGGGGTTATACCTTTTTCAAAAAAGAGATGCTTTTTTATCATAGATCAAAGGCGCTTCTCCGCCGGACTCGTTATTTTAAAAATGCGGGTTTGCATCGCGGAAAATGCTTTCGGGCAGTATGTCATCCACCCCTTCTCATGTGCGCAGTTTAAAATCAAAATATATGGCGGGGCCGAAAAAATCACGCCACGCCGCGCAGGAATTCGGCCCGGGCCAGCGCGAGTTTTTGCTTTGTTCGGAGGGCGAGGCGGTCTATTATAAAAAATCGTGGCATCACATGACAACACTGCAGGCGGCTAAAAATATCGATAAAAAGCGTATTGCATTCGTGTTATGCCCTGCTCACCGCATGAAGAAAGACAATGTTTTTGAAGGAGAAGTAATTATTGAAAATATTCCTTTAAACAAAAAAGACCAGCTGGTTCGCACAATACGAAATGTCGGCGACCGGGCATATCGGGCGGATGTACTGGATAGAATTCTCGAATTGCTAATGAAAAACGACGAGGTGCGGGTGACGACGACGGAAAATCAGCTTGCGAAAAAAATTGCAAAGAAAGTTAAGGCAGTATATAAAACCGCAAGCGTGAAATATATTTTTTCACGAGCGGGAGATTTGGACATTGTGCGAATTCGCATCACGTTTCCTCAGTGAAATTTTTGCCGGCCCCCGCCGTCTTCTTTTAATGGTTACGCGTTTTGATGGTCGGTACCATGTGCACTTTTTTAGTTGAGCGGGATCAGCATGCGAGATTGTATTTTTCGGGGAAAGTGATACTCTTTCACACAAGTCCCTTAACATTTTACGAAAGGTGCGGCGATGACGTCTTCCGCGCTTGCGATTGTTTTCGCGCTTCTTACATCATTGTTCTGGGGGCTGATTGCGCCTTTTGTTCTCCGGCTTGGTTCGGCGAGCGGTGGATCACTTCATCCGGCCGTACCGTTCCTCTGGGCAAGCGCCGGCAATGTTTTGCTTTCAGTTATTATTTTGGCGGCAACCGATCTTGCGCCGCTTCGAAACTGGACATGGCATTGGTCCGGATTTGCGCTTTTTTTATGGCCGCTGGGAGGCCTGCTCTTTGTTGCGGCTCTTTTGATCGCGCCGGAACAAAAGGCAATTATTAATGTCATTGCGGCCTCCTATCCCGCGCTCGTAACGCCTATCGTTCTTTTCATGTGGCTTGGCCAGACGTTGCTGAAAATGGAAATTTTCGGAATTATTGTCGCAACAGCCGGTGTCATGATCGCGCTTCTCGCAAGACATATCTAGCAGGCTTTCATCCACATTCTTCCGAAGTCCGACTTCGGAAGAATTTTTAATTTCGTCGTCTTTTTGGTACAATGGATGCATATGAAAATTTCTTTTAACCTGCCGAACATGCGGAAAATTTCTTTTCCTGCGATCAATCAGGTCATTCTCATCATGACCATTGCCGAATTCGTGTTTGCGATTTCCGTTGCGTTTATTACGCCCGTGTTTGCGCTTTTTGTGGTGAACGATATAAAAGCGCCGGTTGCCGCCGCGGGATTTTCGGTTGCTGTTTATTGGGGAATAAAGTCAATTCTTCAGCTTCCGATTGCGCGATATCTCGATAAAAACCATGGCGAGATCGACGATTTTTATTCGATGATCGGAGGGCTTTTTATCATGGCATGCGTTCAATATTTTTACTATTTTGTCGGCTCCGAATGGCAAATTTACCTTCTTCAATCGCTTATGGCGGTGGGCAACGCTTTTGTTACCCCGCCGTTTCTTGCGATCTTTTCGCGTCATATTGATAAAGATAAAGAAGCGTTTGAGTGGGCGCTGTGGTCAAGTTTTTCTATCGGCGCAGGAACTGCTTTCGGCGGCTTTTTTTCCGGCATCCTTGCGATAACCATCGGCATTCGACCGATTTTCCTTATCAGCGGCACCCTTATTTTTATCGGCATGGTTATTCATGTTTTTCTTCGTCCGTATATTAAACCGAAAGTCCCGAGTGATTTGGGGCAGTTTTATGGATTGAAGAAATAACGGTATAAAAAAACCGGCCCGCCGAATGTTCGGAAGGCCTTCTTCTTTTCTCGACCCACGGTCGGGTCGGTTTTTATTTTGCCCGGAGAGCGACAGGGCCGCTCTCCGGGGTGATGCGGGGCGCCGGTGTACTACTCGCTTCCCTCACGCCGCGGGGCGGGGGCTTCGGTCGGCCGTCGGCCGCCGAAGATTGTTCTCGGTGGGGAGAGCCAGCATCGGCCAAGGGCCTAGGCCTAGTCCATTATCTCCGTCTGGAGACAAGAGGGACAGACGCGGGCAGTGCGTCTTTCGGCGTTGCCGATTTGGCTCGATCCCCACCAAGAAGTTGTTGTCGTCTGGACCTGGCCCCTTCCTGTCGGGGGCCGTTTGTCAGCTCGAGCGGGGGCCGCTTTCGTGGGGGAGGATGCGGTTCCTCTTGTTCCCGTACAACCCGCGCGGACTCAAGGTCCAGTTTTGGTACCGCCGGCCGTTGAGTATTTGCCGACTGCAGGCGCAGAGATCGCTCTCTGCCGGAAGCCGGTGGCGGCGGCATTTGTTTGCCGATTTTTATCGGCGGAAAAAACCCATAAATTTCTGCTCTTCTCTAACAAATCTGAATTTGTGAATGCTTCAATCCCTGAATTCAAGAGATATTATTATGAGTTTTTTCCGGCGATAAAGTTAATTTTTAATGAGGAAGAAGTAAGGGGAATGGTAAGAAAGCTTTCTCACCACCCCCCGTGTCAATAGTAATCCGCCCGTCGGCGGAAAAAATTCAGAAAATGATTTCCAAACTTTTTTCGGCGACCGAGTTTAA
>MHQO01000060.1:0-362 GCA_001820675.1 Candidatus Sungbacteria bacterium RIFCSPLOWO2_01_FULL_47_10 | reverse complement strand
CCGTTGCATCGCCGAATTGGTGTGTGGATCGGTCCCCATTGATCCGAAATTTTTCCGTCACCGGGGCCGATGACTTCCTGCCGCGTCGCCGCTGGAGGTGGTCGGGGTCCGATCCACACGCTCTTTGCAGCCGTCTGGCTGCGACTCGAAAGCACTGGAACGGCTTTTGACCGTTAGCCCTCCGCAGGGCTTTGTGGCCAGTGCTATTATTTCGTTCGCCCTTTGGCGAAAAAAGTCAGCAAAAGTCCATATAAAACGGATATTACGGACTTATTTCGTCAAAGGGCTTATTTTCAAGGTTGGACTTAAATATGTAGCGCAGGCTGAAATAACTGTCAAGAGAGAAAGAATGAGAAAAATTG
>MHQO01000059.1:4862-9382 GCA_001820675.1 Candidatus Sungbacteria bacterium RIFCSPLOWO2_01_FULL_47_10 | reverse complement strand
TTGTCTATTTTAAAGGTCGGAAATGAATGTTTTGGTCATTTTCACGCAGGATTTAAGTAACAATGCTTCCTTCGTTGTCGGCGCTCAACCGGAAATCTCCTCGATATCCGAAGCATGTTTTTCCGAGCGCGTATCCGCACCCGATTTCCGACGCCGTGCCGCTATCGACATCGACGCCATCAAGTATGGCCACGACGATATCTGATTCCCGGATGCCCTTTTCGTTATTTTCTCCGATGACGGGATTCAGTGCGGCCCACCGGTCCTTTCGTTCCCTGCCATATGGAAGTGCAAGGACGGAATCGATATGTTCTTGTGGGGTGAGAACCCATGGATCGCGCACCTCAAAGCCGATTTCCCAGAGCATTGGGATGATGACCGTATAGTGGAATAATCTGCCTGCTTCAGAAAAACCGAATGGGCCCGCGGCATACGCGATCGGATTTCGCATGGTTTTCTCCGGTTGGAGCGTATGAAGAACTTTTTATTGTCATATCAATAAAAAGTTTACATTGTCAAAGATACACACGGTTGTATTTTCAAACCAAAGATGATAGCATTTTACACACGCACTTTAACAAAGTTTGCCACCCACTCAAAAAATGCAGCGGAGGAAACCCATGTCGATTAAGGTCACGAAGGTTGCCCAAGACAGGGTTTGCGAATTAATGCGCGTTCAAAATTTTGATCCCGCGGCGTTTTATCTCCGGATGGGAGTCAAGGGCGGAGGATGTTCCGGACTGTCGTATGGTCTTGCGTTTGATTCCGAATTGCCGGACAAGTCCGATAAGGTGTTTGAGGTTGAAAAAGCGGAAACCGAAGAAGGGGGAAAAGAATATTTTACTGTTTTTGAACGTCATGCCGATATGATTGAGGGTGTGGTTGATATGCCGTTTCGGGTTGTCGTTGATCAAAAGAGTTATCTGTATTTGAACGGAGCAACCATTGATTACGTGATGCAGGGTTTGACAAGCGGGTTCATAATCAATAATCCGAATGCAAAATCGACGTGCGGGTGCGGCCAGTCGTTTCATTGATGCGATTATTTTTGCGCAACACGCGCAAGCTTAAATCAAAAAAGCGGCAATTCTGCCGCTTTACTTTTTTATTGATTTGGGGTATAATGTGTATATTGAAATACATTCAACAGGGAGGATTCCATGGGGTGGGCAGAAGCACCGTTTGTGCTTGTCGTTGGTTTATTGGGCGGTGTGCTTGCGTTTTGCATCGTTTTGACCGGCATACTTGCAGTTTTCGGAACAATTCCGGTGTTGCTCGTTTTGTTTCGGCAGTATAAAGAAACGGGAAAAATTCGCTTCTGGAATGCCGTCTGGGAAGCCCTGTTTTAAGCGGCCATCACGGCCGCCTTGTTTTATAAAAAAGTTTTCTACACCCGCCTCCGATGCGATTTTGATTTTGAGAGCAGTACGAGATTTTTAAAAACCATTGCAATCGTTACCGGCCCGATTCCTCCCGGCACGGGAGTGATGTATGATGCTTTTTGCGAAACGGATTCAAAATCAGCATCACCCGAAATCCTGCCTTCCGACTCGGACGTTCCGGCATCAACAATAATAACACCTTTTTTAACCATATCACCCGTGATGAGTTTTGGTCTGCCCGCGCCTGAAATGATAATATCCGCGTTTTTGGTGAATTCTGAAATATCCGGAGTTTGGTTCGTTACAACGCCAAACGGCGTTTTTTCGCCCAAGAGCCAAAGCGAGACCGGAAGTCCGACAAGTTTTCCCGCTCCGACAACGACGATATTCTTGTTCTTATATTCAATTGAATATTCATCAAAAAATGCCTTAATTGCTCCCGCAACCGGAGGAAGGATGATATTTTTTCTCCCTAAACCGCCCACGGCGGCTGATGGCCCGACCATTGCAGATGATTTAGGGCCTACGGCAAGGGCGCCGACGGATCGGACCGAGAGCATATCAACGTCTTTTTCCGGAATGACGGAGTTGAGGATATACTGAACGCTGACATGTCCGGGGAGCGGCAGTTGAATGACGACTCCGGTATTTTTTTTCTCGCGGACTATTTTTTGCAGGTGTTTTCGTAGTTCATCCGTGGTAATCGTCTCTTCAAACGGATATACGCGGAAATCCACGCCGATTGATAATGCGGCTTTCCTTTTTTGCCCGATAAATTTTTCCACAACCGGATTTTTGCCAACCACAACAACCGCGAGGCGCAGTTTTTTTGCCATGCCCGCAGCTTCTTGTTTCAATTCATCGAGAATTTTTTGCGAAAGTTTTTTGCCGTCAAGGAGGATCATATTAATAGGTGCTTGAAGAACGACGTTCTATTTCTTTGACTTCAACGACTTTGGCTTGATTTTGTATGGAATAAAAAACGCGGTAGCTTCCTACCCGCATCCGCCATGTATTTTCTTTTTTATTGATTTTGGCAATATCGCCTTGCCACGGATCAATTTCAAATTCGCGCAATACTGAAATGATTTGCCACTGGTCCTGCCACGGGAACCGTTTGATGCATCTTTTAACGCGATTTGGCACGCGCACTTCCCAATTCATGCTCAAGCTCACCTAGGGTTACGTATTTGCCGCACGCCAATTCCTTTTCGCTTTGAGAAATGGCGGTTTTTTCCGAAGATGATAATTTAGCAACCGGGATGATTCTCGGCTGTTTTTTTAATAAGGACTCATATTCACTCTTTGGTATGACAACCAAATCGTCTTTTTGAACCAGTTTTTTAGGGATGGTAATGACATTCATGGTTTCAGTTTACCGCATGGGTGAAAAAAGTCAAAAGGAAGCGATTAGCTTCCTTGTCGAAAGATTGTTGTGATTTCAAATGTACCGACCTTTTTCGTGAAAACGCCGTGGCGGTCGGGTATGAAGATTGTTGTGTTGCGGAGTTCTTCGGTTCCTCCTTTGACCACCCGCCATTTCCCGGGTCCGGTTTTGTAGAATACGGCCCGTCCCGATTTATCTGCCTGCGTCTCCCGCCTTGCGGGAACGAACGAATAGTGACGCTCAATTGCCACGGATTCTTTGGGTTCAAACCCCGATATTTCAATGCGCGGCTCCGGGAACCATCCCCGTTCGCGCATTTTTTCAAAAACGGGCCATGAGATTATAAATGCGGAGGTAAAAACAACTACAACCAGAAGCCGCGCAAGAAAGAGATGAAACTGGCTCGGCGGATCTTCATTGTTTCTTTCGGGCACCGAATTTCTCCATGGATTATAAATGATCCTTTATCCATTGAAGCAAAAGACGGATTGGCGGTCAATGGAGCGTAAAAAAATAAACGCCGCCAATACCGATGGCGGCCTGCCCTTCTTTTTATAACAACCATTATCGGCGGGAAACGTCATTGAAGGCGCACTTCCCAGTCCTTGTGCATCTGCGGGATCATCATGTGCGGGTTCCATGATTTTTTAACTTCTTCGATTTCCTGCGAGAGCTGATATTTTCCGCCCTCTCCAACATAGTCGATGACCGATGCCTTGAGCGGCTCGACCTCGTAAAAAACCATCTGCGCGATTCTTCGTCCCACCACAAGCGGAATGGTAAAGTGCTGGGAATTGTTGGTTACTTCCATTGTCCATTTATTGAAATATCCCACGTCTCCCCAACCGGCGTCCTTGCATACTTCGATGAAGTTTCTTCCAAGAGAAGAGCGCGCGTACATTTTACCCACGCAGATATCTCTGCCGCCTACGAATTCCTGCGTGTGGGCAAGAATTGTTTCGTGCGGACGCAGTAAAATCACTTTTTCGTCAGGCTTTATATTTTTAAGGGCGACACTCGTGCGTTCGGCGACATCTCCGGCTCGTTCAGCCGTATGCGGCCCGGACCACACCCGCCTGGTTGACTCCTCGTCATAGAGGTTGTGAAGGGTGGCGCCTCCGTCAGGATGCTTTTCTTTCCAATAAAATTCGCCGAGCGTTACGTCATAGCTCGTTGTTTTCAGTTTCCGGTCGTCAAAGGGGTCAATGACGATCGTTCCTTTTTTAAGATGGCGCAGAATTGCGTCACGGGATAATAACATACAACTTACAATCTACAACCCACAAACCACAATAAATCGTTGTTGGTCGTCGGTTGTTGGTTGTTGGTTAATACTATAGCGAAACAGAACAAATAAAACAACTAAAGAATATTAACAATGAAAAAACAGAGCATTTATGCTCTGTGTCCGTACGTTTTTGAAAAATGTTCTTTCGCAAGTATTTTAGCTACTCGCCAAGCATCTTTTTTATCAACCCCCATTCCTGTACCATCTTTAAAAAATTCATAAAGTAACATTGTTGAATGAAACATTCGTAATTTCATGTTGAGTCGCCCTAATGTTTTTATCTCTTGTTCGTTCAGCATCCATGGCACCTTTTTTAGTCGGGATACATAGCTATTCAAAGAGCTGAAAAATCTTACCAGCGCATATACCTCTTCATATGTAAGACAAATGCGTTTTCCTTTTTTCAAGGTTCCACCTCCTTAAGGGAAGGGGTTTGTTAGTATTAGTAACCTTTTAAGAAAAA
>MHQO01000059.1:2097-4840 GCA_001820675.1 Candidatus Sungbacteria bacterium RIFCSPLOWO2_01_FULL_47_10 | reverse complement strand
CGATTTTTTTGTTTTTCCATTGTTTTGCGGCTTCCGATGAGGAATGGATCGGATCATTTCCGGAGATATTTGCCGATGTCCCGGTGATCGGTTTCCCTAAAGCCGCAATAAGATCGCGGATAAACGGATGATTGGGCATCCGAAGCGCTATGGTTTCGCGTCCGCCGGTTGCAAGCCGGGGAATTAAATCTTTTACATAAAGCACCACTGTGATTTTTCCTTGCCCCGTTAGAGGCGAGATGCCTAATGTGCCTGCCGCGCCATTGGTGCGGGCCCCTAACGGGACAAGCCATATCTTCCTCAAAAATTCTTCTTTCTTCTTATCAATATACGCAAGCCGGCGCGCCATTTCGATTGAATTCACAAAAACCGGCAAACCCATTCGGCGCCCCCGTTCTTTTATCCGATAGAGATTTTCAACCGCTCTTTCGTTCAACGCATCGCAGGAAAGCCCATAGATCGTATCGGTTGGAACAATGATTGTTTTACCTGCATTCAGAAAAACCCTTGATTCTTCAACTGTCTTTTTATAATTTTTTTGATCAAATTTTGCGGTACGCATTGCTTCTTGACTTTTTACGAATGGCGCGGTACGTTTCAGACAGTTCTCGATAATCACACATGGGGATATCGGTGGCAGAGGCCGAAGAAAGAGTCAGTTTTATAAAAAAAGTGAAAGAGTTCGGTGAAAAAAGAATCGGCCTTAATTTTTGCGGAAGTTTTGAAACCTATAACCCGAACCCGAAGTATCCGTATTGGCTGTATGTGTCTGATCGTGACGGCGTAAACAATGTTTTGAAACACCCGTATATCGGCTCAATGGGAAATGAAAGAATGATGGTAACAATGGCAAAATCTTTCGAAGTCCTTGGATATGACGCCTACCTTTTTACGGCAGAAGCGTGGGGAGGCGGCATGTGCCCGATTCTTCCGCGCCTCATCCATGCGCCTCCGGAGCGTCAAGTATATGTAGTATTGCATGAAGGATGGCATTGCACCAGTTGGAACTTTGGTCGAACTCATCCGTATGCGTTTGAAGAAGCGGCAGGGATTGTTATTGGAGCGTTCGGATCCATGCTCTTTGCAAAAGAATATGGAGACAAAAATCTTGAGCATTCTATAGAGAGATTTATCTCAAGCGGTTTCGGGTTTTATGACTGGATCAACGCATCATGCCGGGCGATACGGGATATGTATATGAGTGCGGCATTTGATAGTGTTACGGAAGAAGATAAAGAAATGATGCGGAAAAGTATTTTTGCCCGACTGTGGAAAGAATCAGGACAATTCCGTGAATGGGTGCGTCCGATCGCGCGCGCGCATTTTTCCCAACCCATCAATAACGCTTTTTTTGTCCGATATCGGAATTATTCGACATATCAAAAACTGATGCGGGAGGCCGCAATCAAACTTTCGGGAATAGATGCCATTATGGATGCTTTCACGCACATCCCCGACAAAAGGACATCTGCGAAAAAATATTTTGAGAACATAGTGTCATGTATATAGGCCCGAAGAGAAGGGGCCTTTTTATATGAGTGATACGAGCACTTTTGCCAACTTGTCCGGGTCGTGCCGCACGAAGCCGGTTTTTCTGATGAAGTCACCGAAGATGGGCATAGGTGACAGAGGCAAGTTGCCCTTCCGGACCATTTCTTTTCCTTCAGCGTGATATGCCGCAAGACGCGCGTGGGCCGGATGTTTGGTATTTACGACTACATGGTCGAGAACTCCCGCACCAAGATACTGCTCGATAGTTAAAAGAAAATCGTGCGCTTGAAATTTCGTTGTTTCTCCCGGCTTGGTCATGGTGCTTGTGATGAACACCTTTTTTCCACGTGATTTTTTTATTGCCGGAACAACCCCCTGAACAAGGAGATTCGGAATGATGCTGGTAAAAAGGTCTCCCGGCCCAAGAACAATAAGGTCTGCCGCGCGAATCGCATCGAGCGCGCGCGTGTTTCCGCGCGCATTCGGCTCAAGATACACTTTTTTTATTTTTAAATTGGGATCATGTTTCGGAATATCAATATTTGTCTCTCCTTTGATGCGCCAGCCGTTTTCAAGCGTTGCGCAAAGATGCACATGGTCGAGCGTTACCGGAATGACGCGCCCACCGATATTCAGGAGGCGGCCAGCCTCATCAAGCGCCGATTCAAAGTCCCCGGTGACGCGCTCGAGCGCGGTCAGGATGATGTTGCCGAATGTATGTCCTTTAAGGCCTCCTTCTTCAAATCGGTAGTTAAAAAGATCGGCAAGCATGCGATTGTTCGAGTGAGCGAGCGCAACGAGCGCTCTTCGCACGTCTCCGGGTGGAAGGATGCCGAATTCTTCCCGAAGAACCCCCGTTGATCCGCCATCGTCGGCCATCGAGATAATCGCCGTGAGTGTAACCGGATATTTTTTAAGACCCGAAAGCACGGTAAATACGCCAGTTCCTCCTCCGACAACGACAATATTCGACTGTTTGACAGGCGGCTGTTTCATTGCTTGTATGGTAGCGTTCTTATTTGAAAAATTCAAAGGCGTGTGGTAGAAAACATACAGTTTCCTTAAAAAATGAACCGGAGCTAAAAATGAGTTATGAGGAAACGTTATCCCTCTTTTGTGTAACGGTTTCAGCTCGTGTCTGGATGCGATCAAAGCTTGAGGCGCACCGGATGGAAGACTTGCCAAAGTTTTTGGATGTTGACGCAACGTGGGTTGATGAAAGGGCGAACATCGGCGCCGGTACTCTTATTTT
>MHQO01000059.1:1041-2078 GCA_001820675.1 Candidatus Sungbacteria bacterium RIFCSPLOWO2_01_FULL_47_10 | reverse complement strand
GCGAAATATGGCCCGGCACCTATGTAAACGTCGAGGCAGAAGACGGTGTTACGCTCGGGCTTCCCCATATCAAAAATTCCCGCATCGGCAGAGGATCGGTCGTCGGGGCGCTTGCGGAATTGAATCGCGTTGTCATGGGGAAACTTTGCAAGGCGGCGCATAATTGTTATCTTGGCGATACCGTACTCGGCGATGAATCGAATGTCGGCGCAGGTTTTATTACCGCCAATTTTGACGGAACGAAAAAATATAAAACTGTTTTTGGCCGGGAGTGTTTTCTTGGAGTGAACGCGTCTTCGGTCGCCCCGAATGGATATCCCGAAGGAACGACCATTGCGGCGGGATCAACAATTCCGAAGAACTTCACAGCACACAGGCCCTTCGGCCCGTTTAGCCTGCTTTTGTCACGCATGAAAAAAGTTTCCGTAAAGCCAGGGAGGGATAGTAAACAAAAATAACCGCGGAATAGTCCGCGGTTTTTCTATAGTTAGAAATCATTTGTTTTTTCCGGTTCCGGTTTTGTTGTCTTCATTTTATAATCACACTCTTTATTATTGCACTTGATTCCGTATTTATCTTCATACAACACGCCTCCGCATTTCGGGCATTTCTCGCCGGTGGGCTTGCCCCACGTTGCGAAATCGCAATTCGGGTAGCGGGTGCACCCGTAAAAAATTTTCCCTCTGCGCGTCTTTTTTATAATCACGTTGCCCTCAACACATTTCGGGCAGGCCATGTCAAGCGGTTTTTGTTCTTCCCTGGACTTGAGAGACTTCGTGGTTTTACATTCAGGGAAGCCGGAACAAGCTAAAAACTTCCCGAAACGGCCGTATCGAACAATCATCGGTTTTCCGCAATTCTGACACACTTCATCTGTGGTTTCTTCCGGCATTTGCTTTTCCACCTCGATATGCTTTTCACTCAAATTCTTTTCGAACGGTCCGTAAAAATCGCGTATGACCGGCCGCCATTCTTTCGCTCCCTCGGCGACTTCATCAAGCTCTTTCTCCATTTTTGCCGTGAATTGAATATCCACG
>MHQO01000059.1:0-1028 GCA_001820675.1 Candidatus Sungbacteria bacterium RIFCSPLOWO2_01_FULL_47_10 | reverse complement strand
CACGAATTTCTTTTCTGGATTTTTCAAAATGTATCCGCGATCCTGAATCGTCGACATAATGGGCGCATATGTCGAGGGTCTGCCGATTCCGAATTTTTCGAGCGTTTTTACGAGCGATGCTTCCGTATAGCGGGGAGGAGGTTCGGTGAAGTGCTGAAGCGGTTTAACTTCGGCGCACTCAAGCGCCTCGCCCCGTGCCATAGGGGGAAGGATCGTCTCTTCGACTTTGAGCGGATACACTTTTAAAAATCCGTCAAACTGAATAATTTGTCCCGTTGTCCGAAACATATAGGTGTTTGTTCCGGGCCCGGTCGGTGGGTTGGCGAGAATATCCACGCTCGTCGTATCCATAATCGCATCCGGCATCTGCGTTGCCATAAATCGTTTCCAGATGAGGTCGTAAAGCCGGAATTGGTTTTTGTTGAGGTATTCTTTGATTGCATCGGGGGATCGCGAAGGGTCCGTCGGCCGGACAGCTTCATGCGCCTCCTGGGCCCCCTTCGTTTTTGTTTTAAACCGGCGCGGCGCGGGAAGCGCATATTTTTTTCCGAACGCAGATTCGATATGGGACTTCGCGTTTACCAAAGATTCCTCCGACAGATTTACGGAGTCCGTTCGCATATATGTAATTAAACCAACCGATCCCTCGCCGAGTTCAATGCCTTCATAGAGCTGCTGTGCGATCAGCATGGTTTGCTTTGCCGAAAAGCGGAGTCGCCTCCATGCTTCCTGCTGGAGGGTGCTTGTGGTAAAGGGAGGAGAAGGTCTTTTTGTTGCGGCTCTTTTTTCTACGTTTGTGACCGTCCACGCCGCGTCTGTGAGGTCATCAACGATTTTTTTTGCCTCTTCGCCGTTCGGCACCGCGAATTTATTCAGGGTTTCTCCGTTCTTTTTTGTCAGTGTCGCCGGAAAGGTGTTTTCGGCATCTAACTGCCCTTCCTTGCGCGTGTTTATTGGTGATCGGAGCAACGCTTCAATCGACCAGTATTCCTGCGGCTGAAATTTTTGAATTTCACGTTCACGCTCAA
>MHQO01000058.1:9865-11038 GCA_001820675.1 Candidatus Sungbacteria bacterium RIFCSPLOWO2_01_FULL_47_10 | reverse complement strand
TTCATTTTCCTACCAGCCGCTTGAATTGATTTTTTATTTGGCCGTGATGGTGACTGTCTTGGCGGCGTTCGGTATCTTTTTTTATATTTTCCTTGCGTTTGCAGTTGGCGGAGCTCCGGGCGGTTTTTTGACGATTTTAGTTGCTGTTCTCTTTTTGGGTGCGATTCAGCTATTATCGCTTGCGGTCATTGCTGAATACCAGGGAAGGATTTTTGAAGAGGTGAAACATCGTCCGATTGGAATTATTGCCGAGATTACTAATGATTATAAAAAGCATGAGTGATCCCATCATCAAAGAAGACTGTAGCAGGGTCATTGCTTCCGTTGGTGATTTATTCCAGGTTCTCGGCGGCAAAACTATTTTGATTACCGGCGCAAACGGCTTTTTACCGTCTTTTTTTATCGATACGCTTCTTGGATTGAACGAGGGTGTTCTTTTGAAAAACCCCGTTCGCATCATTGCGCTTACACGAAGGCTCGCGGAGAAGAATGAACGACTGAAACATTGTTTGACGGATCCGCAGGTGAAGATTTTTCAGGCGGACGTTGCGGTACCGTTTGAAATTGGTGAGCGGATCGATTATGTTATTCATGCGGCTTCCAAAGCTTCCCCGTCCGATTATTTGCGGAATCCGATCGATACCATTGATGCAAATGTTTGGGGAACCCGGCATCTTTTGGAGTTTGCTCGCCTGAATCCTGTGACATCCTTTCTTTTTATAAGTAGCGGAGAAATCTATGGAAGTCCGGATGAAAAAAATGTCCCCATCCGAGAAGATTATAACGGTAATGTAAATCCTATCGGCACCCGCTCGGGCTATCAGGAGTCAAAGCGATTTGGAGAAACGCTTTGTTATAATTTTTGGAAAGTATATGGCATACCGGTAAAAATTGCGCGGCCGTTTCATACCTACGGTCCGCGGCTTCTTCTTTCCGATGGCCGGGTGATCCCGGAGTTTATGCGGCGGTGTTTTGCGGGGGAAGACCTTGAGGTCGTGCGCCACGGAAGTTCCATTCGGACATTTTCTTACATTTCCGACACGGTGGATGCGGTATGGCGGATACTATTACGCGGAACATCCGGTGAGGCATATAATGTAGGGTCTGAGGAAGAAATCTCTGTTCAGGAACTTGCGAAACTTTTCGTAAAAATTTTTGAAAACGCGGTGAACG
>MHQO01000058.1:6367-9852 GCA_001820675.1 Candidatus Sungbacteria bacterium RIFCSPLOWO2_01_FULL_47_10 | reverse complement strand
CGAAAAGCGTTTTCCGGACCTTGTGGCGACTCCTCAAATAACGACTCCCGACATTTCGAAAATAAAAAATGATCTCGGGTATAAACCGCATGTATCGTTTACAGTCGGCATAGAACGTTTAAAAAAGTGGTATGAACTTTATGGCGCTCTTTACGCGAAACAAAAAACAAAATGATCCACAATTTCATAATGAAGACATTGCGACTCATGGCGGGTATCAGTATGCGGTTTCTGAGAAATTTTCAAGTCTGCATGCGAATAGCCGCTTAAGCGAAACTGTTCTTTCCGCGTTTGATTATTCAGGAAAGAAGGTTATCGATATCGGATGCGGGGATGGGAAATACACCGAGGAAATTTATCGCCGGTTTAAACCCGCTGAAATTGTCGGCGTTGACCCCGCAGGAGAAGCGGTAAAATTAGCGAGCGACCGGTACGCCGTTCCCGGTGTGCGGTTTCGGGAGGCAAGTATTTACGCGTTGCCATTTCCCGACGGTTATTTTGATATTGCCGTTGTCCGCGGCGTGACTCACCATCTTGACCGGCCGCTTGAAGGAATGAAAGAAGCGGTCAGGGTATCAAAAAATATCGTACTCACCGATCCGAACGGCTATAATCCCGGATGCAAAATCATCGAAAAAATTTCACCGTATCACCGGACGCATAAAGAGATGTCATATTTTCCATTTCAGTATAACCGGTGGCTTCGCGAAGCAGGCGCCACTGTTACGAAAGATTATTATATTTTGTTGGTACCGATGTTTTTCCCCGAAGTGCCGGCTCGATTTCTTGCGCGTTTTGAGTCGTTTTTTGAGCAACGAAAATATTTGTCAAGATTTTTTTGCGGAACGCACGTTCGGATCGCAGCGAATAACAAGTATAAAAACTAGACTTTATTTTTAATTAATCGTGCACATTGCTGGTGATAAAAAATTTTGACCAACTGGTTCAAAAAAAGTGGTGCGCTTTTACAATGTGCGCTCTGCCATTTTTTATTCTTTTATTTCCCTTTTTAATAGGGAGCGCGGTATTTGTTGGTCTCGACACACGCCAGTATCCGTTCTATTTTTTTTATAATGACTCACTCACTTCCGGAAACTCCTTTCTTTGGAATCCGTTGAATTACTCCGGTTTTCCTATTTTTGTAAGCATTACCGGGGGTTTTTTATTTCCTATTTTTTTTGTTCTTTTTAAATTTTTACCGTACATAGAGGCATATCACTGGATTGTTTTTTTAAGTCTCGCCCTCTCCTCATATGGAACATTCATTTTTTTAAGAAAGCTTAATGTTCATTATCTCGGATGCTTCATGGCCGCTTATGTGTTCGGCTTTAGTCAGTGGATTTGGGTTGGCGATGTTGTCATTATGGTCACAATGCCGCTTTTACCCTTGTCTTTCCTGTGGATTCTTGAATTGTCGCGCGGAAAAAACTATCCAATTTTTCTTCTGGCGCTTGGCATTGCGTACGGTATTCTTGCCGGAATGTTTAACTATCTGCTTGAAACGATATTTGCAGTTGGTCTTTTTGCTATTTTTTTGTTTTTTTATACATGGAATAGTGGTCAATTTTTCTTTTGCTCAAAAAATATAAAAACTCTTTACGGTTCTATTATCGGAGTCGGGGGGGGCATCATCCTGTCTTTTTATCAAATTATTCCCACACTTGTATATACACCGCTTTCCGCGGGGAGGGGCTCGATCGATCATTGGGGAGCGGTTTCAGGAGGCATTGTGTGGTCCGATCTTTTTAAACTTTTTTCGCCATATTTTGATCCATGGTTTTTGAACGGATCATACGAGCGTTTTTACATCGGGATCATGCCGCTTATTCTGTTTTTTGCGTCCTTTTGGTTCAAGAAGAGCGGGGTGATTCGTTTTTTTTACGGATTATTTTTTGCGAGCGTTTTTTTGTCGCTGGACGGCTCATGGCTGTTTTGGATCCTGCACCATGTCCCGCCTTTTAATCTTTTGCATCTTTCATTTCGGTGGATGTTCATCGGCTGGTTCGCGGCGGCGGTCATCGTGGGATGGGCGGTTGATCGCATCATGGCCGGGGAGGAAATCAGATATGTGCCCAAGATTGCTGGCTTTTTTGGTATTTTGTTCTGGGGGCTCTTTGGGGCTTCTGCATCCGTTTTTACCGCTCTTTTCTTTTTTCAGGAAAGGATCCTCGGTCTGTTAAAGAATTACTTTCGCGACACCATGTACGCGGCGACATCCGGCGGGTTTTCGCTTGAGCATTATTATAATTATATTGACCGCCTCTTTCTTCAGACTAAGAATTTAATTGACATAACGAATCCGATGTTTTTCATGCCGCTGATTTTTGTCGGCGTTGGGTGGTATGTGTTGAGTCGATTTCGCGACGGCACGATTGACCGGCTGATGTTTTCCCGGCTTATCGTTATTATTACCGTTTTCAATTTATCTGCAGTGTGGTTTGTGTATAGTCGGTCCATAGATGCCGGTGTTTTAAAAACAAAACCGGCCATCGCGGGTTTTATAGAAACGAGGGGTGTCGATGGCAGGGTGTTGACGTTTCTTAGGAAATATACGGAATTTGAAAAGCTGCAAATCCCTGCCGGAGGCAATGAGGTTTCATTTACGGAACTTTCCGTCCTTAATCGTGAAATGCTTTTTGCGAATACCAATCTTTTGTACGGAGTTGAGAGCGCGGAAATCTATGAGCCACTCATGTCGCGCCGCATGGCGCGTGTTGTCGCGCTGACCGGAAGCAACCTTGTATGGTTCGGCAGCGTGCTTGCGGCCGAATCCGGTACGCCGCAGGACAAGGCGGCTAAACTTGAGACACGGAAGAACATTTTGAATTTTCTTAACATTCGCTACATCATAAGCGCATATCCTTTTGACGATTCTGTCTTTCCAAAAATTTTTGAAACCACAATCCTGCCTCCGTATAATATTCCTATCGGCGTCTATGAAAATGCGTCAGCAAGGCCACGCTTCTATTTCGCCTCATCTCTTGAGACGATCCTTCAGGCGAGCCCATCGGGCAATAGCCTCGAAGACGAGATTGCCGCTTTTGAAAAATTGAAGACAATCTCCGAAGACGGGTTATCTATTTTTGTCGAATGTGAAGTTGAAAAAATTCCAAACTCCAAACTTAATCCATGTGAAAA
Source organism: Candidatus Sungbacteria bacterium RIFCSPLOWO2_01_FULL_47_10 (assembly GCA_001820675.1). Classification (GTDB taxonomy): domain Bacteria; phylum Patescibacteriota; class Minisyncoccia; order Sungbacterales; family GWA2-42-14; genus 2-01-FULL-47-10-A. Next base: position 6,714 of record MHQO01000058.1, on the reverse strand, counting down.
CCAGATAATAGTTGACGGAAAGGGTACTATCGAGGCCATAACCAAGAAAAACACCATTTCTGTCCTAAAAACCAGTTCCCAAACTCCGCAATTCCTCGTATTCTCGGAAAACAACCTTCCCGGCTGGAAGGCGTATATCGACAACCGAGAAACCCCCATATACACCACAGGAAGCGTATATATGGGAGTAGCCGTTCCGGAAGGGGAACATGAGGGGAGGTTTGAATTTACGTATAAGACGATTATTGATGAGTTTTTGAAACGATATTGGTAGGGAGTGTGCCAGTTTTTATAGGTATAGCCTTTGTCTTATAACGGTTTTTGTAGTATTCTTTGCTTATGAAAAA
>MHQO01000058.1:2337-6357 GCA_001820675.1 Candidatus Sungbacteria bacterium RIFCSPLOWO2_01_FULL_47_10 | reverse complement strand
TACGGAAAAGATGAAATCCGAGCCGTTGAGAACCATTTGAGGTCCGGCAACCCACTTGCCGGCGGAGAGGCAACCCGTAAATTCGAAGATGCAATCGCCGCGCTTTTCGGCAAGGCGTATGGCGTTATGGTGAATTCCGGTTCGTCGGCGAATTTGGTTGCCGTTGAGTTGATGGCTTTACCTCCGAGTTCTGAAGTCATAACCCCGATTTTGACGTTCGGCACAACGCTTGCCCCGCTCATTCAAAAAGGTCTTAAGCCGGTATTCGCCGACGTTGAAGAGGGCACCTATCTTGTAAACATCGATCATGCTGAACGACTGATTACAAAAAAGACGCGCGCCCTTATGATACCTTCTCTTATGGGAAATATTCCCGATATGGAGCGTCTTCGAAGAATTGCAAAAAAACACAACCTTATTTTTGTCGAAGATTCTTGCGATACGGTCGGCGCGACGTTCAAGGGAAAACCCACCGGCGCTTATTCTGATATTTCGACGACATCTTTTTACGCATCGCACATTATTACATCGGGCGGATGCGGAGGTATGGTTATGATCAATCGCCCGGAATGGCGCGATCGGGCAAGAATGCTTCGCGGCTGGGGAAGGACATCCTCGGTGTTTTCCGAATCCGAAGATATCGATAAAAGATTCCGTGCGCGGATTGATGGAATGGTGTATGACGCGAAATTCATATTCAAAGAAGTCGGGTATAATTTTATCCCCCCCGAAGTTTCCGCCGTGTTTGGATTGCAACAACTGAAAAAATTAAAACGATTTTCGAGGACACGGAAATCAAACTTCAAGGCGCTTTTTGACTTCTTCCTTCAGTATCAGAATTTTTTCATTCTTCCGAGGCAGGACAGCCGCGTTGAAACGAACTGGCTTGCATTCCCCCTCACCATAAGAAAATTTTCTCCCTTTAAGAGAATTGAACTTGTGAAATACCTTGAAGAGAACGGAATTCAGACGCGCCCGGTATTCACCGGGGACGCGTTGAAACAGCCCGCGTTTTTGGGTTTGCGCCGGCATCCTGCCGCATCGTATCCTATTACCGATGCGGTTATGGAGAACGCATTTGTTATCGGCGCACACCACGGGATGGATCAGGCGCAGATTGATTACGTGGAAGAGATTTTTAAGAAATTTTTGCGAAGGTACTGATAGTTTTCTAGAGTTATTGTTCGAGCGGATCGGGAACTTCACCTTGTTGTAAACTTCTCGATTCGGCTGCTACCTCACTCGAAGAATAAAGACGCTTTTATTGCAATCTAAGGCAACCATGATTAACAAAATCGAACAATTATTAAAGAGAACAGAAAAATACACCAAGATGGACATGGTGTATTTTGTTGAATCGGGGGCGTGGGTGACTTTCGGACAGATTGTGTCTTCCGGCATGACCTTTCTTTTGGCGCTCGCGTTCGCCAATTTGCTCCCGAAAGAGGTATACGGCCAATATAAATACATACTCGGCGTCACAGGGCTTCTCGGGGCCCTCACCCTTACCGGGCTTGAAACGTCGGTCATTCAGGCGGTCTCCCGCGGATATGAAGGGGTGCTGAAAACGGCATTCCGGAAAAATATTGCATGGAGTTTTCTTCTTACGACATCGGCAATAGGCGCTGCGATATATTATATGTATTTCGAGGAAAATTCCGTTCTTGCCTATTCGCTGTGGATTGCCGCATTTCTTGTTCCTTTTACGCGAAGCGCCCAGCTATACTCGTCGTATTTGAATGGAAAAAAACTATTCAGGATTAAGATCGGCTATGAGACGGCTTCAACCATCGTCGCGGGGATTGCGCTTGTTGCGGCGGTATATTTCAGCGGCAGGGTTTTTGTTATCATTTCCGCATATTTTATTTCTTATTTTATCCTTTCACTCTTTTTTTATTATCGGACGATGCGCGTATATGCGCCGAACAATATGACAGACCCGGAATTTATGGGATACGCGAAACACTTGAGTTTTTTGAACGTGCTCGACATCATCGCTTCGAATATCGACAAAGTTCTGGTCTTTAATTTCGTAGGGCCCGCGGCGTTGGCTATTTATTCGTTTGCGATCGGTATTCCGGAGCAGACAAAACCGTTTCTGAAGGGGATTACGAATATCATCCTTCCGAGATTTTCAGAGAGATCAGAGGGAGACATCAGGCGGAACCTCGGAAATAAAATCGTTAAAATGCTTCTATTCAATGCCGTTATCACTACTTCGTATATCGCCTTCGCCCCGCTTTTATACGGATTGTTTTTTCCGCAATATCATGAATCGGTTTTTTATTCCCAAATATTCGCCGTTTCTCTCCTTGCGGGCTCCATTACGCCGATTGAAATCTTTTTGCTTGCGAAAAAAAAGATTAAGGAGCAATATGTGGTTCGAATGAGCGTGTCTCTTTTTCAAATCGTTTCGGTTTTTGTATTTACGTTCTGGCTGGGACTTGCCGGCCTTATTTTGGCCCGTGTCGCGACGCGTTTTTTTGTCGCCGCCGCGAATCTTTTTATTTATTTTCGGATGCCGGCAGAAGAGATCGGATAAATTACTGTTCGAGCGTGTCAAGAATTTTACCTTACTGTGAAATTTTCGAGCCGCCTCGAACGGTAAGATCTTTGATGAAAAAGCTTTTTCGATCTATAATCTCCCGCACATATCACCTCGTCGGATGGTTTATTGGAAGACCACGCGCGGAAAAAATTAAGGGGTTAATTTTTCAATGCGGGCGCGTGTTCGAGAAGAAGCGCACGAATGCGGATGACCATGCGCGGCTTTTTCGAATTTCAGGAAGTTCGCGGCCATTGCGGCTTCATTTTGGAGCAGACATTCGGATCCTGAAAGGATGGATCAATATCGATATTTCTCCCTATACCAAGCCCGATGATTATCCGTTCCCTGATTCCAAGGACATACGCGGGGGCCGGGCAGATTATTTTCAGATTGATTTTCGCGAAGCCCCGCTTCCTCTCTCTGACGGTTCGGTTGACCTTGTTTTTCACGAGGATTTTATAGAGCACCTGACCCAAAAAGAAATTGTTCAATTTCTTGCCGAAACATATCGGGTTTTAAAAACGGGAGGAATCCATCGCATCAATACCCCAGATTTACTCTCCTCGCTTGGGAAAAATTGCGATTTCACAAGGGGAATTGCCGGGGTGAAATGCGAAGAATGGGACAAATATGGCCACCACAATGTATTGACGCGTAATTTTTTGAAAGAACTTGCAAAGGCGGTTGGATACAGGGAAGTCGTTTTTAACGGGAGAAACAAAAGTCTTTCAAAAGACGTTCCACAAGAGTATCGTCCCGGGGACGATCGGTCGGATGATGAGCAGATTTTTTGCGATCTAGTAAAATGATATTCTCTGATCCTGTCGAAGGGTTACATTTTTAGTCTGGATGCCAGCTTCCGCTGACATGACTAATTCGTGTCACTCCTGCGGAAGCAGGAACCCAGATTTAATGCTCCCCGGGTTTACCGAAGGTCATTATTTAAAGTTTATGCGCACTCCAATTGCTTTTTTCATCTTCCGGCGCCCCGATACGACTCTTCGGGTTTTTGACGCAATTCGAAAAGCCCGACCAAAGCAACTTTTTGTCGTTGCCGACGGCGGGAGAGATTCGGACGAGTGGAAAAAATGCAATGAAGCGCGAACCATCACCGAAGCGGTTGATTGGCCGTGCGAAGTGAAACGGAATTACGCCGACAAGAATCTTGGATGTAAAATTCGGGTTTCTTCCGGCCTCGATTGGGTGTTTGATAATGAGGAGCAGGCAATCATTCTTGAGGATGATACTCTTCCGGATCAGACCTTTTTTCCGTATGCCGAAGAGTTGCTGGAAAGGTATAAAAATGATGAGCGGATCATGCATATTTCCGGCATAAACTTTCAGCGAAAAAATCCGAAATTTCTTTGCGAGGCAAGCTATTATTTTTCGCACATCCCGCAAATTTGGGGATGGGCCTCATGGAGGCGGGCATGGAAGCGGTATGACGTGTCTATTGCGAGTTGGCCGGAAGT
>MHQO01000058.1:0-2321 GCA_001820675.1 Candidatus Sungbacteria bacterium RIFCSPLOWO2_01_FULL_47_10 | reverse complement strand
ATTATTGGGAATATCGGTTTTCTGAAGTATATGAAAAACGAAATTCAACGGACCCGCGGGAAACGTGGGATTCCCAATGGGCGTATGCGTGCATGGTGAATAGGGGATTGGCGATTAATCCAAACGTGAATTTGGTAACAAACATCGGAGCCGGATCAGCCGGGACGCAAATGATCGGAGAGAAAGAGGGGCGGCTCGGTAATGTTCCCGCAGGCGCGATTGCGTTTCCGCTTATTCATCCCGCAAAGACCGAAGTGAATGAAATTGCGGACGCTTTTTCGCTTTTTTACGTCTGGGGCATTAATGCGACGCTAAAAAAAAGAATCATCTCGTTTTTAAAATTTAGAACGCCGGTTTTATACAAAATGTTAAGACGGATATATCATGTGCTGATTAAACAATAAGGTAAAGTTCTCGACTCGGCTCGAACAGTAAATAATTTATTCTTCGAGCGAAGTGATAACGGAGTCGAGAAGTTCACATTTTTAAACGTGAAAATTGTTTATCTCAACGACGATTATCCTCCCCGCTCATCCGGCGGCGCAAGTCGGGTTGTTTTTTTGCTTGCAAAAAAAATGAAAGAGCTTGGACATGAAGTGTTGGTTGTGACGACGGTGCGGGAACGAAAAAACGAGGGAGAACAGAACGAAAACGGCGTTTGCATGTTTCGAATTTATTCAGATTACAATGAGCGCTGGCGCGGATGGATGAGCTTGTATAATCCGGAGACTGTTTCAAAAATTGCGGCGATTTTCTACAAGATCAAACCTGACGTCGTTCACGCGCACAACGTTCATTTTCATTTGTCGTATGAATCGCTTCGAAAAGCAAAAAAAGCGGGAGCAAGAGTTTTTTTGACCGCGCACGACGTGATGAGTTTTACCTATACTAAATTCACTCCGCGCGAGAGAGATTGCGGTCGCATAAATTATCATGTATCTTTTTTGCAAAACCTTGCAATCGCCCAAAAACGATTCAATCCGTTTCGGAATTTCGTTGTTCGCCGGTATCTCGGATATTGCGATAAAATTTTTACAGTGAGTGATGCGTTACAGGAGGCTTTGCGGCAAAACGGAATTAAAAATACCGAAACGGTATATAACGGATTGGACGCTACGCCTGCTTCAACCCCCTTCCTTGCGAGAGGGAGGAATGGGGGGGGGGAGGAAAAAAAAATCATCCTTCTTGCCGGCCGCGTTAGCCACGAGAAGGGCGCATACATTCTTATCGGGGTACTGCCCGAAATTCAGAAGGCGGTTTCACGCGCTTCTTTGCGTTTTGTCGGAGTGAGCGAACATGAGCGTAAAAAGTTCGCCGACTATGCGGCTCAATTCGGTGTCGAAGACTCGCTCGATATGACCGGATGGATTGATGAAGCGGGGATGGATGCGGCGTACCGCGAGTCGCACGTAGTAGTGAATCCCTCACTTATCTTTGATTCGTTTCCAACCACAAATCTTGAGGCCGCCTTGAACAAGAAACCCGTTGTTGCAACCTGTTTCGGTGGATCAAAAGAATTTGTTATTGACGGGAAAACCGGATATATCGTAAATCCGTATAGAGCGGAAGAACTTACGGCAAAGATTATTGACGTGTTGAAAAATCCAGAAAAAGCGAAGGCGTTCGGCGAAGCGGCGCATGAGAGGCTGAAAAAAGAGTTTTCGCTTGAGAAGCAGGCCAAAAAATTATTGGAATTTTATAATAGACCAGTTGCTTAATAAGGTTTTAGCCGTTTTTTTGAAAAATCATTGGCTTAAAATAAGGGTTTTTTGTATCAAATTTCCTCTAAAAATTATTAAGCAACTGGTCTAATAAATAATGCGCTCTTTTTTATTTTCGTATTACAACATTCTCACATTCTTAAGAATGTGAGAATGTTGTGCAATGCGTTTGCATATGATTTCTTTTGAAGATTTCAGAAAAGCGGAGTTGCGAGTCGTAAAAATTATTTCCGCAGAGCGCGTGCCTGGCTCGGAGAAGCTGTTAAAACTCGAGGTTGATTTTGGCAATGATCCTTCTGCGGATTCGGAACGGGGCAGGCGCCAGATTATCGCAGGTATCGGAAAGAAGTATGACCCTGAATTTCTCATCGGCAAGGAAATCGTTATTGTCGCGAATCTTGAACCGCGTTCCATCATGGGACTCGAATCCCAGGGCATGCTTCTTGCCGCAGATGGCGGAGAAGGCCCCGTATTACTCGTCCCGGACAAGGAGGTTCCGCCCGGGTCGGCAATCCGATAACTGCATGCGAACGATTTATGGCGCATATACCACATCATTGTGCGTAATTCCGCATTCGCACGATATTCTCATATTCTTAA